>NZ_JBQQCG010000020.1:0-151384 GCF_052245575.1 Streptomyces sp. 2A115
GCGGAGCCCCAGAAGGATGGGATGGGACGGGTAGGGGCGGCGGGGGCGAGAAACGCCCCTACAGAAACGCCAGGTTCACGATCCAGAAGCTCGTCGCCGCGACAATCCCCGCCGCCGGCATCGTGATGAACCAGCCGAGGATGATGTTCTTGGCGACGCCCCAGCGCACGGCGTTCACACGCTTCGTGGCGCCGACGCCCATGATGGCGGAGGTGATGACGTGCGTGGTGGAGATCGGCGCGTGGAAGATGAACGCCGTGGTGAACATGATCGACGCACCGGTGGTCTCCGCGGCGAACCCCTGCGGCGGATCCAGCTCGATGATCTTCCGGCCGAGCGTACGCATGATGCGCCAGCCGCCCGCGTAGGTACCCAGGGACAGCATCACGGCACACGCGATCTTGACCCACACCGGAATCGGATCGCCGGCCTCCTCGACATCGGCGATGACCAGGGCCATGACCACGATGCCCATGGTCTTCTGCGCGTCCTGAAGGCCGTGGCCGAGCGCCATGCCGGCCGCGGACACGGTCTGCGCAATACGGAAACCCCGCTTCGCCTTGTGGGGGTTCGAGCGGCGGAACAGCCACATGATCCCGGTCATCACCAGGTAACCGGCGATTATGCCGACGACCGGAGAGATGAACATCGGGATGACGACCTTCTCCAGGACGCCGGACCAGATGACGCCGATGCCGCCCGCGAGCGCCGCGCCCACCATGCCGCCGAACAGCGCGTGCGAGGAGGACGAGGGCAGACCGAAGTACCAGGTGACGAGGTTCCACACGATCGCGCCCACCAGGGCGGCGAAGAGGATCCACATGCCCCGGTTGCCGTGCGGCGTCTCGATCAGCCCTTCACTGACGGTCTTGGCGACCCCGCTGCCCAGGAACGCGCCGGCGAGGTTCATCACCGCGGCCATCGCGAGCGCCGCACGCGGCGTGAGCGCGCGCGTGGACACGGAGGTGGCGATGGCGTTGGCCGAGTCGTGGAAGCCGTTGGTGTAGGTGAATCCGAGCGCGACGCCGATGGTCACGATCAAAGCAAAGGTGTCCATGAAGGGGTCAGGACTCCTTGACCGCGATGGTCTCCACCGTGTTGGCCACGTGCTCGAACGCGTCCGCCGCTTCCTCCAGCACATCCACGATCTGCTTGAGCTTGAGCACCTCTATCGCTTCGTACTTGCCGCTGAAGAGGTAGGCCAGCAGTTTGCGGTGGATCTGGTCGGCCTGGTTCTCGAGGCGGTTGACCTCGATCCAGTACTCGGTGAGGTTGTCCATGGTGCGGAGGTTCGGCATGGCCTCGGCGGTCAGGTCGGCCGCCCGGGCCAGTACCTCGATCTGCTGCTCGACGCCCTTGGGCAACTCCTCGACGTTATAGAGGACGACCAGGTCGACGGCTTCCTCCATGAAGTCCATGATGTCGTCGAGGGACGAGGCGAGGTTGTAGATGTCCTCGCGGTCGAACGGCGTGATGAACGAGGAGTTCAGCTGGTGGAAGATCGCGTGTGTGGCGTCGTCACCGGCGTGTTCAGCGGCCCGCATACGCTCGGCGATCTCGGCCCGGTCGGACGCGTCCGCCCCGAGCAGTTCCATCAGGAGCTTCGAGCCCGTGACGATGTTGTCCGCGGATGCGGCGAACATGTCGTAGAAGCTCGTCTCCCTGGGGGTCAGACGAAATCGCACGTGGGGTCCTCGGATTGCTTCGGTTTCGGTCAGGCTGATGCTAGGTGCATCATCCGGCCACGGCTAACCGGCCGTCCCCCAGTGTCACCCATCGGGCAAAGTGATCAACACGGGGTCCTTCGAGGGCCTTGGCCAAGGGCCTAATACCCAGCAAAGTTCGTTACCATATACCCCACAGGGGTACCAGTCAGCAGGAGGACGCGATGACGACCACCGAGGCCGGCGCGACGGCGCCCTCCGGTGCGGTCCCGGAGGCCGAAGCCCAGGAGATCGTGACCGACCACGACCGTGGGATCCACGGCTACCACAAGCAGAAGGACGAGCACCTCAAGCGGCTGCGGCGGATCGAGGGCCAGATCCGGGGCCTGCAGCGGATGGTCGACGAGGACGTCTACTGCATCGACATACTCACCCAGGTCTCCGCCTCCACGAAGGCCCTCCAGTCCTTCGCCCTCCAGCTCCTCGAGGAGCACCTCCGCCACTGCGTCGCGGACGCGGCCGTCAAGGGCGGCGAGGAGGTCGACGCGAAGGTGGAGGAGGCGACGAAGGCGATCGGGCGGCTGTTGCGTACGTGACCCTGGGGGTGGAGCAGTAAAGGCAGGCCCGTGTGTTGGCTGCGGGTTGTGGGGGCTGGGCGCGCAGTTCCCCGCGCCCCTTAAAGGGGCGCGGGGCCCCTACCCGTCGGCGTCCTCGCCGTTTTCTCCGTGCTTTTCGAGGAAGCGCTCTTCGGCCACCCTCAGTACCTCGTCGATGCGGTCGGGGCTGAGCCGGTCCTCGCGTGCGGCCGAGGCCGCGATGATCAGGTCGCCGCACAGCTCGATCTCGGCGAGGGCCACGTGGTCCTGAACTGCCGTACCGCGCGCCGGAGCCACGTGCATCACCTCTTCCTGCCGTCACCGACTTCCTAGAGTAGGGAGCGGCCTACGGACAGCGCATGGCACCAACGGACCATTTCCGGCCCTCCACATTCCGGCCTCACTGCTCGGCGATCCGCCCGGCGAAGATGTCCGTCGCGTCCGGCAGCCGTACGTCGACGGGGGTCCCGAAGTCGTAGAGCAGCGTCGTCGAGGCGACCGCGACGGTGCCCTTCTGCTGCCCGTTCGCGAAACTGAACCGGTGGCGGACCTTGCGGATGCGTCCCTGGTCGTCGAGGTAGGCGTCGAAGGGGACCATGGCCGTGGCGAAGCCTTTCGCCGCCGCCCGCAGTGCCGCCCGGCTGCCGGCCGAGGCACCCCGCGCGGCCGCGGCGAGGTCGGTGGTGCCGCGGTAGTGCCGTACCGGAGTGCCGGCGAACGACGTCCTCCCCACGAACGTCGCCTCGCGCGTGCCCCGCAGCAGCTCGGCGGCGGCGAACGGGTCGGTCGCGCCGCCCGTGACCAGGTTCCCGTCGGAGAGCGAGGCCGTCTCCACGCGGACCCACTTGTCGGCCGGGACCCCGGCGCCGCGGTTCTTCATGTAGAGCGCGCCCGGCGAGAGGAGTTCGGTGATCGAGCGGTGTTCTTCGGCGCCCGCGGGGTCCTCGGGAAGGAGTACCTCGAGCCGGCCCACCTGGTCCTCGTAGTTGTAGGCGCCCTTGCCGCGGATGGTCACGCGGGTGCCGCCGGTGGCCATCTCCATCGACGTACGCGCCTTGGAACTGCCGGCCCGGACCAGTTTCCCGGGGGCCTTGTGGAGCACCTCGACCGGGTCCGCCGCGGCGCGCGCGTCCTCGGCGGCGACCCCACTGCCCGAGCATCCGGTGACGCAGACCATCAGTCCCGCCGCCGCGGCGGCGGCCAGGGCGACCGCCCCGTCCCTACGCCTGCGCTGCCGCTCCACCATCGCCTGCCTACCCCCAGCCGGGCCGTCCGTACGCGGGCCTCCTGTCGTCCGCTTAACGACGGGTGGGGGGCGTTGTCACGCCATGCGGAAGCGTTTACTCGGGGTGGGTAACGTTGTCGCCGTGGCGCAGCAGGACGACAGCACCCCCCGGAACCACCGAACGACGACCATAGAGCAGGGCCGTTTCTGCCTGGCCCGCTGCACCTGCGGCTGGAAAGGCCCGGCCCGCAGAGCGCGAAGTCTGGCCCGCGCGGATGCGGAGGGGCATTTATCGGCTGCGGCGTGAGGGGGCGCCTCGTTAGGCTGCGCGCCCCGTCAGGGGCGCGGGGCTGTGACATTGTGCGGCTCCGCCGCGTGGGCGCGACCAGCCCCCACCGGCCCGCACAATACGAACCGGCCCCACCGCCCCGGACAATACGAACCGGCCCCACCGCCCCGGACAATACGAACCGGCCCCGCGCGAAGCGCTACGCGTGCCGCAGCACAGCCAGCAGTTCGTCCACCAGCTCCTGATCACGAGGCTGAGTGAGCCGTTCCCGGGCGGCAGCCCCCGGCAGCCACCGGATCCGATCGACCTCATGGTTGGGCACGAAGTGCCCGTCCGCCCCCTGAGCCGCCCAGTAACTCACCTGCTTGGGACGCCCGTTGGCCATGTAGTGAAGTGTGGCCAGCCGGGGACCGGGCACGCAGCGGTAGCCGGTCTCCTCCTCGACCTCGCGGACCGCGCCGGCGAGCGGATCCTCGCCACGCTTCAACTTGCCCTTCGGATGCGACCAGTCGTCGTACTTCGGCCGGTGGACCAGGCAGACCTCCAGTTCACCGTCGAAGGGCGAGCGGCGCCACAGTACGCAGCCCGCCGCGAGTACGGGATCACCGTTCATCGCGTGCACAGGGCCTCCCATCGCGTGTACGGGGTTGCCTTACGTCCTCAAGTCGGTCACGGAGTGCCGACCGTCTCTCTCAACCAGGCCCGCTGGAAGGCGAACCTGGCCGCTTCCACCTCGTGTCGCTGGTCCGCGTGGAGCACCCCGAGCGCGTACGCCGTCGCAGGGGCGATCCGCGGGGTGCGGGCCGCGGACGCCGCCGCCGCGGCCGCCTCGGCCGCGTCGCGGTGCCGGTTCAGGGCCTGGCCCGCGCTCAACAGGCGTACGTCCACAGGGGTTTCGTCGCCGTACAGGACCTCCCGCGCGTACCGGTGCAGGCGCAGCAGGAGGCGGACCTGGTGCCAGGGGGCGTCCTGGGGCTGCGGGGCCGTGTCGGCGGAGAGGCCGTGGACGAGGGCCTCCGCGTTGTAGGGGTGGCCCGCGGTGATCAGGGGCAGTCCGGTGACGGCGTCGCCGAGGCGTTCCTCCGCGGCGGCGGCCAGGGGTTCGAGACCGGCGGTGGTCGCGGCCGGGGTGAGGGGGACCTCGCTGGCGAGGACGGCGACGTTGTCGGCGACGGCGTGGAAGCGGGAGGAGCCCAGGGCCTGCAGCGCGGCCGAGTGGGCGCGCGTCCGGGCGAGGGTCAGCTGGCGCTCCAGGAGGGCGCCTGCCTTGGCCGCGCCGACTGTCAGGTTGCCCTTTTCCTGGGCGAGTTGGGGGTGGCGCGGGCCGACGGAGGGGTCAGGGTCCGAGGCCTGGGACGGGAACGCCGACGAACCCGACAGCCGGTGCAGCGCCGCCAACAGCCGCTCCAGACGGGCCCCGTACGCGTGCTCGCGCGCCAACGTCCCCGACAGCCAGGCCAGTTCGGGGCGCATGCCCTCGGACCAGCCCTCGTCGAGCAGGGGGCGGAACGTGTGCAGCGTGCCGCTGATGCGGCGGGCCGAGCGGCGCAGGGCGCGCGCCGCGTCCACGGCCTCCTCCGTGCCGTTTTCCCCCACGCTCGAATACGCTCGCGCGGGGGTACCCCCACCCATACCGCCGGTCTCGCGGTGCTGGCGCAGCGCGCGTAGGAACTCCGTGGCCTGGGCCTGGAGGTAGGCCGCCAGGGTGTCCCCGGCCACGGGTCCGGCCGTGGGGTCAAGGTGTCGCTGTGCCACGCCGGCGCCTCCGGGCGTCTATGAGCATCTCCTGGACATTGCGCAGCGGCTGGCCGTCGGCGTCGGACGCGTGCCGGGTCCATTCGCCGTCGGGGCCGAGGTGCCAGGAGGAGGTGTTGTCGGACATACCGGTCTCGAACAGCCGGCTGAGGGCCGACCGGTGGGCCGGATCGGTGATCCGGACCAGGGCTTCGATCCGGCGGTCGAGGTTGCGGTGCATCATGTCGGCGCTGCCGATCCACACCTCGGGTTCGCCGCCGTTGCCGAAGCCGAAGACCCGGGAGTGCTCGAGGAAGCGGCCGAGGACGGAGCGTACGCGGATGTTCTCGGACAGGCCCGGAACCCCCGGTCGTACGGCGCAGATTCCGCGCACCCACACGTCAACCGGCACGCCGGCCTGGGAGGCGCGGTAGAGGGCGTCGATGAGCGCCTCGTCCACCATCGAGTTGACCTTGATGCGGATGTACGCGGGGCGTCCGGCACGGTGGTGCTGGGCCTCCTTGTTGATCCGGGCGATCAGGCCGTCGCGCAGGGACTTGGGCGCGACGAGGAGGCGGCGGTACGTCTCGCGGCGGGAGTAGCCGGAGAGCCGGTTGAAGAGGTCGGAGAGGTCCGCGCCGACCTGCGGGTCGGCGGTGAGGAGCCCCAGGTCCTCGTAGAGGCGGGCGGTCTTCGGGTGGTAGTTGCCCGTGCCCACATGGGAGTAGCGGCGCAGGACGTCGCCCTCCTGGCGGACCACCAGCGACAGCTTGCAGTGCGTCTTCAGCCCGACGAGGCCGTAGACGACGTGGCAGCCGGCCTCTTCGAGTTTCTTGGCCCACTTGATGTTGGCCTGCTCGTCGAAGCGCGCCTTGATCTCGACCAGGACGAGGACCTGCTTGCCGGACTCGGCGGCGTCTATCAGCGCGTCGACGATCGGCGAGTCGCCCGAAGTCCGGTACAGGGTCTGCTTGATGGCCAGCACGTCCGGGTCGTCCGCCGCCTGCTCCAGGAAGGCCTGGACGGAGGTGGAGAAGGAGTCGTACGGGTGGTGGAGCAGGACGTCGCGCTCGTTGAGTGCCGCGAAGATGTCGGGCGCGGACGCCGACTCGACCTCCGCGAGGTCGCGGTGGGTGCCCGCGATGAAGCGCGGGTACTTCAGCTCGGGCCGGTCCAGGGCGCCGATGCCGAAGAGGCCCGTGAGGTCCAGGGGACCCGGCAGCGGGTATACCTCCGCCTCGCTGATCTTCAACTCCCGTATCAGCAGGTCGAGTACGTACCGGTCGATGGACTCCTCGACCTCCAGGCGCACCGGCGGTCCGAAGCGGCGCCGCATGAGCTCCTTCTCCAGGGCCTGGAGCAGGTTCTCGGCGTCGTCCTCCTCGACCTCCAGGTCCTCGTTCCGGGTGAGGCGGAACGTGTGGTGCTGCAACACCTCCATGCCCGGGAAGAGCTCCTCCAGGTGGGCCGCGATGACGTCCTCTATGGGGACGAAGCGGTCCGGGGAGGCCTCCAGGAAGCGGGAGAGGAGCGGCGGGACCTTCACGCGCGCGAAGTGGCGGTGGCCGGACACCGGGTTCCGTACGACCACGGCCAGGTTCAGGGACAGGCCGGAGATGTACGGGAAGGGGTGCGCCGGGTCGACGGCCAGCGGGGTGAGGACCGGGAAGATCTGGTGGCGGAAGAGCGTGAAGAGGCGGGCCTGCTCCTTCTCGGTCAGCTCGCTCCAGCGGACCAGGTGGATGCCCTCCTCCCCGAGCTGGGGGGCCACGTCCTCCTGGTAGCAGGCGGCGTGCCGGGCCATGAGTTCGCGGGAGCGGGCCCAGATCATCTCCAGTACCTCGCGGGGCTGGAGGCCCGAGGCCGAGCGGGTCGCGACGCCGGTCGCGATGCGGCGCTTCAGGCCGGCCACGCGGACCATGAAGAACTCGTCCAGGTTGCTGGCGAAGATCGCCAGGAACTTCGCCCGTTCGAGGAGGGGCGTGCTCGGGTCCTCGGCGAGTTCCAGGACCCGCTCGTTGAACGCGAGCCAGCTGCGCTCCCGGTCGAGGAAACGGCCCTGCGGGAGCTGGACACCGTCCTGCACCGAGTCCTCGTAAGCGTCGAGGTCGGCGTCGAGGTCGGGCTCGAGGTCGGAGACGTTCGCCGCCACTGTGTGCGGGCGGTGCGCGGCTATGGAACCGACGGACGGCTGCGCGTGCTGTACCTGCGTCTGGGCATGGGGCTGGCTCATGAACCCATTCTTCCGCGCCGGAACGAATACAGGCGCGTCGGAAGGAGCGGGCGGGAGCGCGGCGGGGACGCCCGGGCTCCCGTTCTCCCTCACGGGTGAGGGCTCGGGCTCCGGCGGAGGCAAGGGCTCGGGCACGACTGGGTTCATTCACTGAGCCTCGCAAGCCCGTCTGAATCGATGGTTACGAGGACATGACGTGCGGGATAGCGGAGAGCGGCCCCCGGACGTCTGCACGTCCGGGGGCCGGGTACGCCCTACCCCCGTAAGGGGCGTACGGGTCAGGAGTGGCGGGTGGGATCAGGGGGTTCGGCGGCGGAGGATCCAGAAGGCGGCGGCGGTGGCCAGGGCGGCGACGGCGAGCGCGATGCCGGCGTCGACGAGCTGGAGCGGCCAGAAGTGGGACTTGGGGTGGTAGGTGGAGTAGTACCCGGCGAAGTCGGGGTTCGGAACGCAGTCGGAGCCGGACGACATCGCCTCGCCGCAGGGCTGGCTGTCGGTCCGCCCGCCGGAGGTGAGCAGTGCCCCGTCCTCCACCTGGAAGGCGGAGCGCGGCAGCTCGTAGGGTTTGCCCGATCTGGTCACGGTGGGCCACAGGCCTTCGCGGTAGCGCTCCAGGACGTTGTAGAGGACGAGCGTGGCGGCGAAACCGAGGCCGGCGGCGGGCAGGGCCCTCCGGGTGACCAGCCCGGCGAGCGCGCCGAGAGCCAGGCCCGCGAGGACGTAAGTGACGGCTGTCGGGCCGGTGGAGACGAAGACGTCCGGGTAGTACCAGTCGCCGACCAGGTTGGGATTGTCGTCCTGCCGGGCCCAGACGTTCAGGAGCACCGCCGCCGTGGTGCCGGCGGTCAGCAGCAGCGCCGGTACGGCGAGCTTGGCGGCGAGCCAGCGCACGGGCGTGACGGACTGCGTCCAGGCCAGGCGCGCGGTGCCGTTCTCCAGCTCTCGGCCGATCAGCGCGCCGCCCGCCCAGGCGGCGACCGGGAACATCAGGTACGACAGGGTGGTGCTGACGAGGCCGAGGACATCGCGGTAGGTCTCGTTGGCGGTCTGCGCGTGCACCTCCTCGCAGGACGGCAGCGCCGCTGTCGGCGGTATTGAGCAGCCGCCCGCACCGAAGCGGGCGTCGTCCCCGATGGCGTACATCCACACCAGGGCCGCCGTGGCGGCGAGCAGCCCGGTGCCCCAGGTGATCAGCGCCGTCCGGTGCAGGCGCAGCACCGTCCACGGGAGGCCCTTGACGGTGCCTTTGACGGTCAGGGCTGTGAGGGTGCTCATGCGGCCGCCTCCTGACGGTCGGCGCCCGCGGCGGTGGCGGCCGGGGTCAGCAGCGCCGGTGCCTCGGGGCTGCGCAGGTGGGCGAGGATCAGTTCCTCCAGGGTGGGCTGTTCGCGCTGCCAGGCCGGATCGGTCGAGCCCTCGGGGCGTACCAGCGCGGTGTGGCCGCGTCCGGTGGCGCGTCGTTCGATCACGGTGTGCGGGGCGAAGTCGGCGGCCGTGCCCGTGAGCAGGGCGTGCGCGGCGAGCAGGTCCTCGCTCTCGCCGCCGAGGCGTACCCGGCCGTCCTGGAGCAGCAGCAGGTAGTCGCAGGAGCCCTCCAGCTCGGCGACCACGTGGGACGACATCACGATGGTGGTGCCGTTCTGCAGCGCCTCCGCCATCAGGGCGCCGGTCAGCTGGTGCCGGGCGAGCGGGTCGAGGTCGGCCATCGGTTCGTCGAGGAGCAGCAGTTCGGGCCGCTTGCCGAAGGCGAGGGCGAGGGCGACGCGGGTGCGCTGGCCGCCGGAGAGCGAGCGGACGCCGGCTTTCGGCTCCAGGCCGCCGCTGCCGTACGCGATCCGCTCGGCGGCCTCCTGGTCCCAGCGTCCGCCGCGGTTGAGCTCGGCGCCGAGCCGGAGTGTGGCGGCGATGGTGAGGTGCGGGTGCAGGGGCTTGTTCTGGGCGACGTAGGCGACCCGGGAGCGGGCGGCGGCGGGCGTGCCGCCCAGGACCGTGACCGTGCCCGCGGTGGGCCGGAGCAGTCCCGTGGCGATGTCGAGCAGCGTGGACTTGCCGGCTCCGTTCGGGCCGACGAGTGCGCAGATCCGGCCCTGCGGGAGCCGGAAGGAGCAGTCCCTGAGGACGTTCCCCTTTCTGCGCCCGTACCGCATGCCGAGCCCGGCCGCCTCGATGGCGGTGTCGGTCATTCCTGGTCCCCCTTGAAGTGTTCGTCGAGCCCGAACCGGTCGTCGAGCACGGAGGTGAAGAGAGCGGCCACGTCCTCCCGGCCGAGGCCCGCCGCGTGGGCGCGGGACGCCCACTCGGCCAGCTCGGCGCGGAGGGGGGAGTCGGCCGGAGTGGTGCTCAGCGAGCGCTGCACGAAGGTGCCGAGGCCGCGTCTGGCCTCGACCAGGCCCTCCCGCTCCAGCTCGCGGTAGGCCTTCAGGACGGTGTTCGGATTGATCGCGGTGGCCTCCACGACCTCGCGGGCCGTGGGGAGTTTGTCGCCCGGCTCGAGCAGGCCCAGACGCAGGGCCTGCTTGGTCTGCTGGACGATCTGGACGTACGTAGCGACACCGCTGCGCCGGTCGATGCGGTACTCGACCACTCGACAACCACCCTTTCACTAATTGAGTAGTGAAAGGGTGGTGCAAGGTGCGGGTTCATGTCAAGCGAAAAGGTGGGCCGGGGCGGGTGCCAAAGTTTCCCGGAATGCCGTGAACCGATCGGCGGGGCTCGTCCGATGAAGGGGCGTGAGGGAAACGAGAAGCGACGGGGAGCTGCTGCGGGCCATCGCGGCGGACGGGGACCGGCGCGCCTTCGAAGAGCTGTACCGGCGGTACGCGCCGTGGCTCGTCGCGCGGCTGCGCGGCCGGTGTTCGGACGCCGGGATCGTCGACGACGTCGTACAGGAGACCTTTCTCGCCGTGTGGCGGGGCAACGCCCGGTACCGCGAGGAAGGCGACGTGGCCGGCTGGCTGTGGCGGATCGGGTCGCGGCGTCTCATCGACGCCCTGCGGGGCGACGGCGCACGGGGGCGGCTGCGGCAGACGCTCGCACGGCTGCGGCACCGGGACGAGGTGTCCGCGGAGGAGCGCGTGCTCGCAGGGGTGGAGCACGGGGACCTCGCGGGCGCCCTCGTCCGGCTGTCGCCGGAACTGAGGGCGGTCCTCCAGGCCACCGTCATCGACGGACTGACCACCCGGGAGGCGGCCGTCCTGCTCGGCATTCCGCCGGGGACGGTCAAGACACGGGCCCTGCGGGCCCGGAAGCAGCTGCGGGAGGCGTTGGCATGAGCGACACGATCGGCCCGAGCGGCCTGACCTGGCATGTGGCGGAGGACGATCTCCGGGCGTATGTACGGGGAGAGCTGGCGCCGCCGATGCTCTGGTCCGCGGACACGCACCTCATCGCCTGCGAGCGGTGCCGGGCGGTGCTCGCCGAGGTGAGCGACCCGGTGTCCCTGGACGAGGGATGGGAGCGGCTCGACGCCGAACTGGACGCGCCGCGACCGGGCTTCCTGGAGTCGCTGCTCGTCCGGGTCGGGGTGGCCGACCACACGGCCCGGCTGCTCGCCGCCACACCCGTACTGCGGCTGTCCTGGCTGGGCGCGGTCGCCGCCGTGCTGGTCATGACGGTGGTGGCCGCCAACTCCGTACAGGCGTCGGAGACACCGAGCCTCTTCCTCGCCCTCGCCCCGCTGCTGCCCCTCGCCGGGGTCGCGTTGTCGTACGGGCCCGCGCTGGACCCGACGTACGAGATGACCGTGGTCGCGCCGCTGCACGGCTTCCGGCTGCTGCTGATCCGTACGGTCGCCGTGCTGGCCGTAGGGCTCGGCCTCAACGGTCTTGCGACGCTCGCGCTCCCCTCGTACGGACTGCGGGCCCTGGCCTGGCTGCTGCCCGCGCTCGCCCTCACCGCGACCGGGCTCGCTCTGACCCCCCGGCTGGGGCCGGTCCTCGCTCCTGGGCTGGTCGCCGGGGTGTGGGTCGCGGTGCTGGTGATCGCGGAGGCGCGGACCGAGGGGACCCTCGCGCCGTACACGGTGGCCGGGCAGGGGGTGGCGGCTGTGGTCGCCGCGTTCGCCGTCGGGCTCCTCTGCCTCAGCCGCGACCGTTTCGACTCGACTTCCGCGCACACACCGTTCGCGGGCTTTCAGGATGGAGGTGCGGCGTGATGTCCGACGTCACCCGCAGGAGGCTCAAGCTGCTCAAGGCCGCCGCACTGATGGTCGCCTCCGGCGTCCTGCGACTGCTGCACGTCGTCGCCGTCGTTCTCTTGCACACATCCGGCCGCCAGGGATCCTCCTCGTCCTCCTCCGACAGCGGAGGCGACGGATGAGGGCCGCCACTGCCGCCCTCCGGCGCCGCGTGCCGGCCGCCGCCGTCCCCACGCTTCCGCTCTCTTCCACAGGAGTCCACGCATGACCGACCTGCCCACGCCGCCCACGGTGTCCGCCGCCGGGCTGACCCTCCACTACGGCAGCACGGCCGCCCTCGACGACGTGTCGCTGCGGCTCGGCACGGGCGTCACCGGGCTCCTCGGACCCAACGGAGCGGGGAAGACCACCCTGCTGCGGGTGCTGGCCACCGCCGTGCCCGCCGACCGGGGTGCCTTCACGGTGCTCGGGCACGACCCGAGCACCACGGCCGGGCGGCAGAACGTGCGGCGCGCGCTGGGCTATCTCCCGCAGACGCCCGGCTTCCACCCGGACTTCACGGCCTTCGCGTTCGTCGACTACGTCGCGATCCTGAAGGAGATGACCGACCGGGCGGCCCGGCACCGCGAGGTGCGGCGCGTACTCGACGAGGTCGACCTCGGAGACGTACGCGGCAAGCGCATCCGCAGGCTCTCGGGCGGAATGCGGCAGCGGGTCGCCCTGGCGGCCGCGCTCGTCGGAGACCCCGGCTTCCTCGTCCTGGACGAGCCGACGGTCGGGCTCGACCCCGAACAGCGCATGCGTTTCCGGGAGTTGATCGCGTCGGCGGGCGAGGGGCGGACGGTCCTGCTCTCCACGCACCAGACCGAGGACGTGGCCATGCTCTGCCACCGGGTGATCGTCATGGCCGGCGGCCGCGTCCGCTTCGAGGGGACACCGGCCGAGCTGACCGCGCGGGCGGACGGACGGGTGTGGAGCAGTGCGGAACGGGACCCGGGCGCGAGAGCCGGCTGGCGTACGGGCACGGGGTCCTTCCGCAACCTCGGGCATCCGCCGGAGGGCGCCACCCTCGTCGAACCCACACTGGAGGACGGCTACTTGCTCACTCTCGACACCTCTGACGCCGCCTCGGGCTCGGGGGTGACCGCGTGAGCACGCTGACCGAAGCCCGACCCACGCCCGTCGTCTCTCCGACCGAACCCCGGCGCTGGGCCGCCGTGTTCGCCCTCGCCCGCTTCGAGGCGCGCGAACTGCTGCTGCAGATCCCGGTGTTGTTCTTCTCCCTCCTGTACGTCGGCTACCTGGCCTGGCAGGCGTGGACGTCCGACCGCGAGGGCATGAACGACTTCCCCGTGCTCCAGGAGGCCGACCGCGCCACCCAGATGCCCCCGATGCTCATCGCGGTCGCCCTGCTCATCAGCGCCAACCGGGCCGTGCTGCGCTCCCGCCGGCGCGGCACCGACCGGCACTTCGACGTACTGGTCATGGAGCCGTGGCGGCGCACGGTGGCGCACGCCCTGTCGGTCGTGCCGTTCTCCTTCGCCGTCGCGCTGGCCGTGACCGGACAGTTCACCTGGCAGGCCCTGAAGCCGGGCGCGATCGGGCACGGCTCGTACGCCGAACTGGCCGTGGCCCCGCTGGCGGTGCTGCTCCTCGGCGTCCTCGGTGTCCTGCTCGCCCGGCTGATCCCGTCTTCCTTCGCCGTGCCGCTCCTGGCGCTCGGCGGCTTCGTCGGCACCACGCTGCTGACCGCGGGCCTGGGCAACCCGCGCTGGATGCGCTGGATATGGCCGGTCGCCGCCGAGAACGAGTCCGATCCGGTGCCCTCCGACCTGATCGGCCGCCCCGCCACCTGGCACGTGCTGTATCTGGTGGGGCTGACCGTGCTGCTGCTCTGCCTCGCCGTCCTGATCAGCGGGGGCAGGGCGCGGCTGGTCAAGGCGGTCGCCGTCGGCTCGGCGGCGCTGACCCTGACGGGTGCGGTGGCCCAGTCCGCCGGTGACCCGCCCGCGCTGACCGCGGCCCGGGTGCGGGCCTCGGTGACCCCCGAGAAGGACCAGACGTGCGTACGGCACGACCGGTCGACGTACTGCGCGTTCCCCGAGTGGACCGGGCGCACCGAGGACTGGGCCGGCACCGTCCGGCGCGTGCAGTCCCTCGCGGGCGGGGCCGCCGGGGGGACCCGGCTCACGGTCCGCCAGCGCATCGACGTCCGCTACGGCCTCGACCAGGTCTCGACGCTCGAACCCTCCCGGACGCCGGGGCACGTCAGCGTCGGCACACGCTGGGGCGGCAACCGGATCCCCGAGTTCGCCGTCGGTGTCGCCTCCGTGCTGGTCGCGGGCAACGAGGAGTCGGGAGTGGAGGTGTGCGACGCCCGGACCGTCGTGGTGATGTGGCTGGCCCTCGGTACCGAGCCCGACCCGATGACGTCGTTGCGGAACGTCCGCCTGGACGACAGCGTCTCCGGTTCCGCGGTCGTCCTCGCTCCGACGAATCCGTTCTCCATGTCCGCCCAACAGACCGATGTCGTACGGGAGATGCTCGAGCGCCCGCGCTACAGCATCACGGCAAAGGTGAAGGCCCACTGGACGGAGCTGACGTCACCGAAGACGTCCACGGCCCGGGCGGCGCAACTGCTGGACGTGCCGGTGCCGCAGGACAAGGAGCAGGACAGGGACTACGGATGCGGGACGTGACGGCGGACGACGCGCCTGTGACCCGGCCGGCGTCGGGTCCAGCGCCCCACCCCCGGCCCACCCCCTCCACCACCGGTATCACCCGCGCCCTGGTCCTGCCCACGGCCCGCACTCTCCCCTGGCTGCCGCTCGCCGCGGGCGGCACCGTCGGGCTGCTGCTCGTCGGCGTGCCGCGCCTGGTGTCGGGGGAGACCGCGGAGGGGATCGCCCTCCTGCTGCTGCGGGGCGCCGCCCTAGCCTTCGGGCTCGGGCTTGCTTTCCTGATGGACGACCCGGCGCGGCACACCACGGCGGGGGTGCCGGTCCGGCGGGCGGTGCGGGCGGGGCTGCGCGTGGCCCTCGTCGCCCCGGTCGCCGTCGCCTGGTGGACGGCCGCGCTGCTCCTCGTACCGCAGGAGGTGCGGCCGCCCGTGGGGGACATGACCCTGGAGGCCGCCGCCACCGCCGTGCTCGCGCTCGTCACGGGTGCCGCGGCGGTACGGCTGTGGGACGAGCCCGAGCCGGGTCAGGGCGCGGCGGCCGCGCTCCTGCTGACGGGGCTGGCCGCACACCTGATGCCCGACCGCTGGACGCTCTTCGTCCAGCCGCACACCGACCGCTGGGACGAGGCCCACCGGTCGTGGGCGTGGCTCCTGGTCGGCGCCGCGCTCATCTGGGCCGCCTGCCTGCTGGAACCCGTACGCCGACGCCGGGTCCGGGCGGCCTTCACGGCCCGTTCCTGACGCTCGGTTCCATAAGGACTCCGTTGGAGTCGGAGTCCTGAAGGGCCGCGCTCAGGACTCCGTGCGGTACATCAGGTCCGTCTCGTGGGTGACGAACCCGAGCCGCTCGTAGACGGACACGGCCGCATGGTTGTCGGCGTCCACGTACAGCATCGCCGTCGGCAGGGCCTGACCCGCAAGATGCCGGAGGCCGATCGTGGTGAGGGCCTTGCCCAGGCCGCCGCCCTGGGCGCCGGGGCGCACCCCGACGACGTACACCTCGCCGAGCCCCTCCGCCGCGTGCACCTTCGTCCAGTGGAAGCCGACCAGCTCGTCGCCGCGGAAGGCGAGGAAGAAGCCGGCCGGGTCGAACCACGGCTCGGCCTTGCGGTCGTCGAGGTCGCGCTGGGTGAGGGAGCCCTGCTCGGGGTGGTGGGCGAAGGCGGCGGCGTTCGTGGCGAGCCAGGCCGCGTCGTCCTGGCCGGGGACGAAGGTGCGTACGGTGACGCCTGCGGGGAGCTTCGGCCTGGGCAGGTCGAGGCCGGTCAGCGGACGCCGCATCTGGCGCAGTTCGCGGAAGAGCGTGAGGCCGAGGACCTGGGCCAGATGCCGGGCCGCCGAGTGGCCGCCGTGCGCCCAGACCCGCAGGCGCTTGCCGGATTCCGCGAGCAGCGCGCTGCCGAGGGCCCGACCGTGCCCGTGCCCGCGGTGCGCCGGATGGACGACCAGCTCGGCGGCCGGTGCCTCGACGGGGTCGGTGTCCTCCAGCTGCGCGTATCCGACGAGCTGGTCCCGGACCGTCAGCAGCAGATGCCGGACTCCCGGCCGTGCGCCCCCGCGCAGTTGCAGCCGCCCCTGCTCGGACACCGCCTGCTGTCCGTCGGCGCGGGCCGACTCCGCGAGGAGCGAGAGCACGGCCTCGGTCTGCTCGGGATACAGCGCGGCGAGGATGTCGATCGAGCGGGAGGCGGGCGCACCTCCCTGGTCGAGCGGAGTCGAGACCCTGGGGGCGGCCGGTGCGGTGTCGTCGCTGGTCATGATTACGAGAGTACGGCGTGTCCGGTTCATGGCGAAGTGGCCCGACGGGTGAGTGCTCGGCGGGGCGCGTTGGTGTCCGGTTCGCGCCAAAGTGCCTTGGGCGGCAACCAGTCCGTAACCCTGAAACCCCTGTCGCGCTACGCGCGTTGACCCTAGGCTGCGCGGGGACGGGGCCCAGATCTCAGCCGACCCACAGGGGGGCACATGTCAGCCACACCTCATCCGCAACGCCGCAGACGTCGTAACACCCGTCTCCTGGCCACCGCCGCGGGCATCGCGACCGTCGGTGCCCTTGTCGCCGCGCTGCCGGCGACGGCGGGCGAGACGACGACGAAGAAGCCCGGCTACCAGCGGCCGACCCGCTACCAGGACGTGCAGCTGCTCTCCTTCAACGACCTGCACGGCAACCTGGAGCCGCCGGCCGGCTCCTCCGGCCGGGTCACCGAGCTCCAGGCGGACGGCACCACCAAGACGATCGACGCGGGCGGTGTCGAGTACCTGGCGACGCATCTGCGCGACGCCCGCGGTGGCAACAAGTACTCCATCACCGCGGCCGGCGGCGACATGGTGGGTGCCTCCCCGCTGATCTCCGGGCTCTTCCACGACGAGCCCACCATCGAGGCGCTGAACAAGCTCGACCTCGACGTGACGAGCGTCGGCAACCACGAGTTCGACGAGGGCGCCAAGGAGCTGTCCCGTCTGCAGAAGGGCGGCTGCCACCCGGTCGCCGGCTGTTACGTGGACGGCGAGACCTTCGAGGGCGCCAACTTCCCGTACCTCGCGGCGAACGTCCTCGACGAGAAGACCAAGAAGCCGATCCTCAAGCCCTACTGGGTGTGGAAGAAGAACGGCGTCAAGGTCGGCTTCATCGGCGTGACCCTGGAGGACACTCCGGGCGTCGTCTCCGCCGAGGGCGTCAAGGGCCTCAAGTTCAAGGACGAGGTCGAGACGATCAACAAGTACGCCAAGGAGCTGGAGAGGCAGGGCGTCAAGTCGGTCGTCGCGCTGATCCACGAGGGCGGGCTCCCGGCCTCGGCGGCGTACAACTACGACTGCGACTCGCCCGGTGGCGGCGACGGCGTGTCCGGCCCCATCGTGGACATCGCCAAGAACATCACGCCGAAGGTCGACGCGCTGGTCACCGGCCACACCCACGCCGCGTACGCGTGCACGATCGACGACCCGGCGGGCAACCCGCGCACGGTCACCTCGGCCGCCTCCTTCGGTCGCCTCTACACCGACACGACGCTGACGTACGACCGCTGGACCGGCGACATCGCCCGGACGGCCGTCGGCTCCGCGAACCACGTGGTGACGCGTACCGTGCCCAAGGCGCCGGACATGACCGACCTGATCGCCAAGTGGAACACCCTCGCGGCGCCGGTCGGCAACAAGCCCATCGGGTACATCTCGGCGGACATCTCCAACATCGGCACCGAGTCCCCGATCGGCGACCTGATCGCCGACGCACAGCTCGCGTACGGCAAGGAGCTGGACCCCGAGACCGACCTCGCGCTGATGAACCCGGGCGGCGTCCGCGCGCCCCTCACCTACGCGGCCAAGGGCAGCGAGGGCGACGGCGTGGTGACGTACGCCGAGGGCTTCACCGTGCAGCCCTTCGCCAACACCGTGAATCTTCAGGACTTCACGGGTGCCCAGCTCGTCCAGGTGCTCAAGGAGCAGGTCAGCGGCACGAACACGACGGCGCCGAAGGTGCTTCAGGTCTCCGCCGGGCTGACGTACACGCTGGACATGACGAAGACCGGCGTCGACCGTGTCGTCGCCGACTCGGTCAAGCTGAACGGTGCCGCCATCGACCCGGCCGCCACCTACCGCGTCGCGACGAACAGCTTCCTCGCGGGCGGCGGCGACGGCTTCACCACCCTCGGCCAGGGCACGAACGACCTGGTGGGCGGCGACGACCTGGCGGCCCTGGAGAAGTACCTGCTGGCCAACTCGTCGGCCACGAACCCGATCGCCCCGCCGGCGGCGGACCGGATCACGGTCGTGAAGTAGCCACGAGGCAGTCCTGCGGTAGTCCTGCGGTAGTCCTGTCGTATCCCTGAGGTATCACGGGGGTGAACGGCCGGTCGGCCGTGAGGTAGATCGCAAACCTCGGGAACGAGTTGCGGGTGGGGTTGGTACGCGTGGTCGTATTGGGCGATGCGTACCCCCCACCCGATAGCCGCGCATTCCCCGAACCCGCCCAACCCGCCCAACCCCCCGAACGCGCCCAACCTTGCGAACCCCCCACACCCGCCCAACCCCTACGACGATCTCGCCGCCCTCGACGACGGGCCTCTGGAGGACTTCCTCCACGACGGGCCCGACGCGGTCGAGGCCGCCGAAGAGGAAGCGCAGTGGGCGCCGCCCAACCACCGCCAGGGCGGCCGCCGGACCCGCCGGCGCCGCCGAAATCCCTTCGCCGGACTGTCCCTCGCCGTGAAAGCGGTCATCGCCGTCCTCGTCCTCGTCGCCTTTGCCGGCGTCGGCGACCGCTGGGCACTCCTGTACGCCGAGCGCACCGCGGCCGACAAGGTCAAGGACCAGCTGAACCTGAGCGCGGCTCCCGAGGTCGAGATCGACGGCTTTCCCTTCGTCACCCAGCTCTTCGACCGCCGCATCGACTCCGTCTCGGTCACCGTCCCGGACATGGCGGCGGACCGGATCTCCCTGGCGAAGGTCTCCGCCACCGCCACGGGCATCGGGATCGACGGCGGCCCGACCTCCATACGCGGCGCCCGGATCCCGGAGCTGCACGGCGAGGTGCTGCTCTCCTTCGACGACCTGAACCGTGAACTCGGCGCCTCTCAGGTCACGTTCACCGGACACGGCGGCGACGAGGTACGGGCGCGCGGCACGCTGCCCGTCGCCGGGTACGACCTGAAGCTGCGGGCCGACGCGCGGATCCGGCGGGACGGCGAGCGCGGCATCTCGACCGAGGTCGGCGGAATGCGCCTGGACATCGGCGACCTGGCCACCTTCCGCCCCGGCACGCGTGAGTCCGAGGGCCTGCACCTGACCAGCGAGTCCGCCGCGCGCCTCGCCAAGGAGGAGCGGAAGGCGAAGGATCTGCTGGCCGTGCCGGCGATAGCGAAGCGGTTCGGCGTATCGGACGCCGCGATCCGGCAGGCGCTCCGCGACGACACCGAGCTCGCCGAGCTCACCGGCTCCCCGCGCTTCGCCCGGCAGCTCCTGAAGGTCAACCTCATCGACCTCGCCGTGGACAACCCCGAGATCCTCAAGCGCCTCGGCTTCGACCCGGCCCTCCTCGACGGCCTGTCCCGCCTGACCCGCCCCGCCCTCGTCGACCGTCTCTCCATCGGTTTCCGCCTCCCGAAGCCACCGAAGGGCGAGCTGCGGCTGCGGGACGTGCGCGTGCAGAAGGACGGGATCAGGGTGCGGGTGACGGGGGAAGGGCTGGCGGTCGGGCGCTGAGCTCCGGTGCTGAGCTCCGGCGGTTCGCGGTGCGGGCGGGCGCCTCGGCTGGGCTCGGACCTGCTTCCGTCTCGTCTCGGTGGACGAGGCCGCTCGCGCTGTCAGCGCCCGCCCGATGCTCCGGGCGGCCCCGTCCTCGTCATTGAAGGGCGTGATGCCGCACCGGAGTTCGTCGGTTCCGCTCAGCGACCGTCGTCCACCGAGCGCCAGAAATCGCGCAGCGTCTCCGCCGCTCCCTCGGGTTCTGGAGCATCCAGCAATGTCCGACGCCGTCGAGGACCCGTACCTCCGCCTCCAGCTCCCGGGCCAGGTCGCGGGCCACGTCGCTGTCGTCGAACGAATTTGTACGCGAGCGGGGGAGGACGGCTGGAGGCGCTCGCCTACACCGGCACCGTGAGGGTCGCCGTATAGCCCTTCGCGACGCTGCCCTCCACCGTCGCCATCTGCTGCTCGACACCGTCGCTGAAGATGCTGTCGCTCTCCAGGGAGAGCTCGCCCAGGGTCTGGACGCTGCTCGCGTAGCCGTCCGACGCGTACACGGCGTCGCAGACGTCCTTCGGCAGGGCGAGTTGCGAGGTGGCCGTTATGGACGTGGCGTTGGTCGCGTCCTCCAGACTGCCGTAGACCTCGAAGTGGATGTGGGGCCAGCGGCCGGTGTAGCAACCCGGGAAGATGCTGGTGAACGTGACCTGCCCCTTGGCGTCGCTCTCCTGGACACCCCGCAGGTAGTTCTCCTCCGTGACGCCCTCGGAGTAGAGGGAGTAGTCGCCGTCCCGGTCGCAGTGCCAGACATAGACCGCCGCGCCCTCCTTCGGCGTACCGCAGCCCGAGGCGGCGTCGACGACGGTGAGGGTGACGGTCAGCGGCACGCCCTCGGCCTTGCCGCCGGCCGAGTCTCCGAAGCTGGAGGTGATGTCCCTGCGGACGACACCGCTCTCCTTCAGCACGTTCACGCCGTTGGAACCGTCGCCGGGGAACGGGCCCGCTGTCTCGTCCGGGATCGTCTCGCAGCTCGCGTCGGAGCTTCCGGAGGAAGCGGCGGAGGAAGCGGCGGAGGACGAGGAGGACTTCGAGGCCGGGGAGGAGGGGGACGCGGTGTCCGAGTCGTCGCCGGTGCACCCCACCAGCGGCACCAGGCTCGCGCCGGCCAGCAGCCGGATCATCTTCCGGCGGTGCAGGGTGGGCAGGTCGAAGGAGAGACCCCGGTCGTGGTCGTGAAGTTCTTCGCTCATGGCTGCTCGCCTGTGCTCTCTCTGTTCGCCCGTTGCTTGAGAGTGACAGTAAACGCGGTGCCTGTGGAGCGGCAGATCGCGTCATCGGCTGAAGGGACGGACCCGGAAGGTCAGTCCCACGGGGCTGCGACCGCAGAACGGGTCGGCCGAGGAGCGAGCCCCAGGAACGCCACCGTCCGGCTGCTGACGACGTTTTCGTACGGCAGCGTGTATCGCACCCTGGTGGTGCGCGACACCCATGGTGTGCGCCTGGGCACACCCCCTCGCGAGGTTGGTGATCAAACTTCCCCCTGGATGACCTGCCACGTACCGGAATTGAGGGCCTCGTACCGGAATTGAGGGCCACGTACCGGAATTGAGGGCCTCAGGGGCGCCCGGAACGGGTTCGTGCGCGGCTTCGGCGGGCCCTCGGACACGCTCCGGGCGCGGTGCGCGGCCCCTCGGTCGACCGCTTCCCGGCACGCCCTCACCCGCTCGCCCACAGCCTTGACGAAATGGCTCTGACCTGGTGTTTTCCTGCGCTCCGCCTAGGCTGGAGAGGTCTGCCGGATGTCATGGGAGGGGTCTTCGTGAGTGGGGAAGGCACGGGGTGCGACGTTACCCGGATCGAGGTGCTGGAGGGGCGTGAGGCCGTTCGGAAGCGGCCCGGGATGTGGGTCGGCTCGATCGGCGAACGCGGTCTGCATCAGCTGGTGTTCGAGGTCGTCGGCCAGGCGGTGAACCAGGTCCTGGCCGGCCGCAGCGGCTCCGTCGACGTCACGCTCACGCCCGACGGCGGCGTGCGGGTCGCCGACGACGGGCCGGGGGGTCCTTTCGAGGCCGCCGGGGACACCGGCGGCCCGGGCCTCGAAGCGCTTCTGACCAGCTTCCCAGCCGGGTCCGAGCCCAGTGGCCGGCACATCGCGGGCGTGGGTCATTTCGGTGTGGGGCTTTTCGCCGTCAACGCCCTGTCGAGCCGGCTGACGGCCGAGGTGCGGTGCGAGGGGGTCCGCCGTGTCCAGGAGTATGCGCGCGGTGTCGCGGTCGCACCGTCCGCCGCCGTGGGGCCCGCGACCGGAAGCGGGACGACCATCACCTTCTGGCCCGACACCGAGATCTTCGAGACAACTGCTTGTTCGTTCGCCGTGCTGGCGGAGCGTTTCCGGCAGCTGGCCTTCCTCAACCGGGGCCTGGGGATCTCGCTGACCGACGAACGCCCGGCCGGCGAGGCCCGGGCGGTGCTGTACCGGTTCCCGGACGGAGTGCGGGACTTCGTGGCCGCCCTCGACGCGGAGACGGGGGCGGCCCTCCATCCGGACGTCATCGGCTTCGAGCGGGAGGACCCGCGGATGGCGGGGACGATGGAGGTGGCCCTCCTGTGGAGCGGCTCACCCGAGGAGCGGATGCGCAGCTTCGCCAACAGCCGGGCCACTCCCCAGGGGGGCATGCACGTGGACGGCTTCCGCGACGGAGTGGCGGCCGCGGTCACCGCGTACGCGCGGGAACGGGGAATGCTGGCTGCGGCGGACCCCGATCCCGGAGCCGACCGGATTGGCGAGGGCCTCACGGCAGTCGTGTCGGTGAAGCTCGACCGTCCCGAATTCCTCGGCGCCACGATCGGGCTGCTGGGCAACACCGACGTGCGGATCTGTGTCGGGGAGGCCGTCCGGGAGCACCTCGGCAATTGGTTCGAGGAGCAACCGGAGCGGGCCGTGGAGGTCGTCGACCGGATCGTCCGGGGCAGCCACCGGGACTGAACACCAGCGGACGGCACCGTCAGCATGTAGAACGGTGCGGTGGATTGACTGCGGCGTCGCGGTCAGCAAGGTCGCCCGCACCGGACCGATCCCGCTGAAACTGGCCTGAGCCCGAAACGCGCTTTCCAGGTGCGGCTCGCCGCTCATATCGAGGCGCAGCCACATCTTCGAGCTCATCTCGGTCCAGAATTCGAGCTCATCTCGGTCCAGAAGGCGAATCGCTCTCCGGCTGGGAAGTCGTCGGTGCCGACTACCTCCATGGCCCCAGTGTTGTCGCGGCGGGTCGGAGCAGCACCACCCGAACAAGCCGAACACAACCCACCGGGGCCGCGGCCGGCCGGGACGGGGACCGTCCATGGGAGCTGCCCCGCGCGTGTGCCGCCCACGCCGGTCGCGTTTCATCCGCCGTGGGGGCCGCCGAAGATGCCGCCGTTGCCGGTGTCGCTGCCGCCGACGTTGGTGTCGTTGGCGCTGGGGGTTGGGCTGGGGCTGGGGCAGTCGTTGGCGGCGGCTCCGCCGAAGAGGCTGCCGTCGCCCGCGCAACTGGGGCTGGGGCTGTTGTTGTTGCTGTCGCCGTTGCTGTCGCCGTTGGCGCTGCCGACCGAGCCTTCAGAGGTGCCGCCGCCGGCGTTGTCCGGTGTGTCCGTGGTTGTGTCACGGCCGGCTGGAGGGGGTTCCTTGCGCGCGGTCTCGGTGGGTGAGGGCTTCACTGTGGAGGGTGACGCTGCCGGGGAGGAACTGGTTGCGGTGGGTTTCGGCGGTGAGCTGGGGGTCCTGGTGACCTTGCTGCCGGGGTCGGTCACGACGTGAGCGGGGCGGTCCGCCGGCAGCAGAGGGAAGGCGATCAGGGCGAGGGCAGCTGTGGTGACAGCCGCAACCACGAGCAGAATGTTCGTCCGCGCCCGTGTCCTGGAGTGGTGCTCATCAGCAACACCTTCCCCGGCCGGGCGCTCCAGCTCGAGCCGTTGGGTCTGGCATTGCGTGAGCTCGGCGATGAGGGCGGCACGCCGCTTCAGCAGGGTGGTGCGCAGCACGGACGGGTCCTCGCCGCGCTGCTGCGGCCGCTGCTCGGGCGAGGTCCGCCTCGCTCGGCGGGGCAAGTCGTGTGACGCAGCTCACGGGAAGGCCGTGCGTGGTGCCGGACAGCTCATAGAGGTGAGCATTCCTATGCGTACCCGGGTGCGGGCCGGGGATTCGAGCGCGTTCGCCGAGCTCTTCGACAGCTACGCACGCGCGGTCTACAACCATGCCTTCCGGCTGACCGCCGACTGGTCTACGGCCGAGGACGTGATGGCCGCGACCTTCATGGAGGCGTGGCGGCTGCGCGACAAGGTCGACCCCGAGGGCGGTTCCCTGCGGCCGTGGTTGCTGGGCATCGCCACCAACACCGCGCGCAACCAGTACCGGAGCAACCGGCGGTACCGGCGAGCGGCGAGTGCCGCCGCGGCGGCCGAGCCGGCGGTGCCCGACCACGCCGAGGAGGTGGCCGACCGGGTCGACGACCGGCGACGCCTCGCGACGGCGCTTACCGCGCTCGCCACGCTGCGCAGACCGGAGCGCGAGGTCATCGCGCTCTGCCTGGGTGAGGGCCTGGACTACGAGGCCGCGGCGGAAGCGCTCGGGATCCCGGTCGGCACGGTCGCCTCCCGGCTCTCCCGCGCCCGCAGGAAGCTGCGTGCGCTCGCCGAGGCCGAACTGGCCCGTCCAGCGTCCGAACTGGCCCGTCCAGCCGCCGACTTGGCCCGTCCAGCGTCCGGTTTGACGCGCCCGGCAGCTGACTTGGCGCGCCCGGCAGCCGAATCACGGCTCAAGAAAGCCCATCGAGAACGGGAAGGCGGCAGCCCCGGCCGACAGATAAGAGGCGATCACACACAAGCGATCCGGCCCGCGCAGGAAGGAAACCGATGAACGCGAACACGTCCCGGCAGAACCCGGCCGAGTGGGAGGAGAGCGCACAGCTCCTGTCCCGGACGGCGCGCGACCTGCCGCCGGGCCGCCACCAGTTCCACAGGGAGCGTCTGATGGCCCAGATTCACGAGATCCAGCAGGAAGAGCGCACGGCTGGAGCAGAGGGGGCGGCGACGGCTCCGGCGTCGACACGGCGGTTCCGGCTGCCGCGCCCCGCGATCGCGCTGCCGGCGCTGGCTGCCGCCCTGGCCGGAGTGGTCGTCGCGGGGGTGGCGATTTCCGACGGCGGCGGAGCCAGGGACGGCGGGGGAGCCGGGGACGGCGGGGGTGTCGCCACCGGACCGGCCCTGACCACGCAGATCGGCGCCGCGACCACCAAGGGCGTACCGCAACTGCTCGATCGGATCTCGCTGGCCGCGGGCGAGGGGGCCCACCCGACCGTCAAGCCCGGCCAGTACATCTACATCGAGTCCAGGACGGCCGACACCTTCCTGAAGACCGTCGACGACAAGACAACACTGGCCAGCCACGAGCTGCACCGCCGCCAGATCTGGAACTCCCCCGACGGCACCAAGGGCTGGCTCATCGACCCCGCCGTCAACGACAGCCCGGAGGGCGAGACCCTCAGCCTCCCCGACGAACAGGGCAACATCCCGGAGGGCGGCATCAACAACCCGACGTACGACTACCTGGCCAAGCTGACCACCGATCCCGACGAACTCCTCGCCACGATCTACAAGGAGACCAAGGGCCAGGGCAACTCCCCGGACCAGCAGGCGTTCACCACCATCGGCGACCTGCTCGGTGAGACCTACCCGCCGGCGGAGCTCTACTCGGCCCTGTTCAAGACCGCCGCGAAGATCCCCGGTGTCGTCGTCGTACAGGACGCGGTGGACGCGGCGGGCCGGCACGGGGTCGCGGTGGCCCGGCTGGACGAGACAAGTGGCCAGCGCGAGGAGTGGATCTTCGACAAGCAGACGAACGTCTTCCTGGGCGAGCGCGTGGTCCAGGTGAGGCAGAACAGCGGCACGGAGGCCCTGATGAAGCCCGGCACGGTGACGTTCACCAGCGCCATCATCAACCGGGCCGTGGTCGACGGCATGAAGCAGACCCCGCAGTAGAGGTCGTAACGGACTCAGAACTTCTGACAGACCTCGCGGCACGCGTGCCGACGCCGCCCCCGGCGAACTTTCACCGGGGGCGGCGCGACCGTCTCAGTCGCTCGCCGCGCGCCCCGGGGAGGTAGCGATTGGAAGAAATGGGACAGCGCTGGTGGCTGTGACCAGGCCGTTTCGAGATTCCGAGTGTCCCATTTCTTCCAATCGCGTCTTTGCGACGACGCGGCGGACGTCAGGGGAGGCCCGGCGGGGCCGTCGGGGCGCCGGGTAGGCGGATCGTCGCGGCCGTGCCGCCGCCCTCGGCCGGGCTCAGCGCCACCTCGCCGCCCGCCTGTTGCACCGTACGCGCCACGATCGACAGGCCCAGGCCCGAGCCAGGCAGCGCCCGTGCGCTCGGGGAGCGCCAGAAGCGGTCGAAGACGTGAGGGAGGTCCTCGGCGGGGATGCCGGGGCCGTGGTCGCGGACCGTCAGTTCGCCGGCCTTGAGGGTGACGTCGATCGTGCCGCCCTCGGGGCTGAACTTCACCGCGTTGTCGAGGATGTTCACGATGGCCCGCTCCAGCGCGGAGGGCTCCGCCCGTACGAACCAGGGCTGGAGGTCCGCCGTGATCGTCAGCTCCGGTCCGCGCAGGCGTGCCCGGCGCAGGGCCGCTTCGACCGTGTCCTCCAGGGCGACCACCTGTACGCGGTCCGCCGGCGTGTCCGCCTCCGAACGCGACAGGGTCTGCAAGTCGCCGATCAGGGCCGCCAGTTCGGTCATCTGCGCCTTGACCGAGGCGAGGAGCGCCTTGCGGTCATCCGGGGGGATGGGGCGGCCCATCTCCTCGCTGCGGGTGAGGAGTTCGATGTTGGTGCGCAGGGAGGTGAGGGGGGTGCGGAGTTCGTGGCCGGCGTCCGCGATGAGTTGTTGTTGCAGGTCTCGGGAGGAGGCCAGGGCCGAGGTCATCGAGTTGAAGGAGCGGGAGAGGCGGGCGATCTCGTCTTCGGCCTCTTCCTCCACCGGGATGCGTACGCTCAAGTCCTCGGTGCGGGCGACGTGTTCGACCGCCTCCGTGAGCTTGTCGACCGGGCGCAGGCCCGCGCGGGCGACTGCGAGGCCGGCGGCTCCGGCGCCCACCACTCCGATGCCGGAGACGAGGAGCAGAATCAGGGCCAGGTCGTTGAGGGTGGACTGGGTGCTCTCGAGCGGGGTGGCGACAATGAGGGCGGCGTTGAGAGGATGAGTGGTCGTGCCGTCGTTCACGACGAGAGGCAGCGGCAGAGTCAGCACACGCATGGCGTTGCCGTCCTCATCGGTGCCGTTGCGGAAGACGCCCGTGGCGTCGGCCTCGTCGGCCTTCTTGACCACGTCCTTGTCGGCCTGGGTGACCTTGATCGCGCTCAAGGAGTTCGGGAGGACGCAGGTTGTTCCGTCCTCCGTGACCACCTCGGCATAGGTGGTCCGAATGCCTGTGTTCTGCGGAGTCTGAGTGCAGGAGTTGACCGCTTGCTTGACCCAGGGGGACTCCCGTGTCTTGTACGCCGTCTTCCGCAGGTCATCGTTGACCTGGTCATACAGCTTCCCCTGCACGATGAACCAGCACGTCACCGAAACCGCCGCCACCGCGAACGCCACCGCCGCCGCGACCAGCAACGCCAAGCGCGAGCGAATCGGCAACGACCGGAACCGGCGTACGACCTTCCTCACTCCGCGCCGCCCGACCGAAGCACATACCCCACACCCCGCACCGTGTGAACGAGGCGCGGCT
Organism: Streptomyces sp. 2A115; assembly: GCF_052245575.1. Taxonomy (NCBI): domain Bacteria; kingdom Bacillati; phylum Actinomycetota; class Actinomycetes; order Kitasatosporales; family Streptomycetaceae; genus Streptomyces; species Streptomyces sp. 2A115. Next base: position 27,495 of record NZ_JBQQCG010000020.1, read on the forward strand.
CGCCGCCCGCCTCGGTCTTCCGGCGGAGGTACATGACGTAAACGTCAAGGGAGTTGGAGGACGGCTCGAAGTCGAAGCCCCACACGGCCTTCAGGATCTGTTCCCTGGTCAGCACCTGGCGGGGGTGGGCCAGGAACATCTCCAGGAGCGTGAACTCCGTGCGGGTCAGTTCCACGGACCGCGCACCCCGCGTCACCTCACGCGTCGCGAGGTCCATCCGCAGGTCGCCGAAGGTGAGCGCGTCGTTGTCCGGGGGGTTGGCCGACGAGGCCGCGTACGAGCTGCGGCGCAGGAGGGCCCGGACGCGGGCGAAGAGCTCGTCGAGTTCGAAGGGCTTGACCAGGTAGTCGTCGGCGCCGGCGTCGAGGCCGGTGACGCGGTCGCCGACCGTGTCGCGGGCCGTGAGCATGAGGATCGGCGTCATCGTGCCCGCTCCGCGCATGCGGCGGGCGGCTGTCAGTCCGTCCATGCGCGGCATCTGGATGTCCAGGACGACCAGGTCGGGCTGGTACGCGGTGGCCTTCTCGAGGGCGTCCGCGCCGTCGACCGCCACCTCGGTGTCGTACCCCTCGAAGGCGAGGCTGCGCTTGAGTGCTTCGCGCACAGCCGGTTCGTCGTCGACGATCAGGATGCGCTGGGGTTCACGGTCGCCTTCGGCGGGGCTCATCGCGGTCGGTTCCTCGGGTGTGGTGGGACGTGCTCGGGGCTCGTTCAGCGTCGCACGTTTCCGGGCTGTCTCGGGAGGCCCGCAGGCCCTGTGGAGGATCAGCCTCGTACGGTACGACGGCGACCTGTGCCTCGGCGGACGGCGGCGGTGCGCGGTGCCGCGGCGGCGACCTCGGGTGCGCGGGGCGCCGGGGCGTGCAGCTCGCGGGCCACCCGCAGGGCCAGGCCGAGCCCGGCCGGGCCGGTCTGCGCGTCGGCGTCGGTCTCCGGAGCGGTGTGCTGGATGACAGTGATCATGAGAGACCTTTCAGGGAGCCAGGGTCGGCTGGAGCGAGACCTGGTGGAGCCGGAGTCGGCCGGTGGTGCCCGGCGTCAGCTGTTGGAGCCGCCGCGCAAGGTGTCCAGGTCGGCCTTGACGGTGTTGATCGGGATGGCGAAGCCGAGGCCCACGCTGCCCGCGGTCGACGAGGTGGCGTCCGCGGCCGAGTACATCGCGGAGTTGATGCCGATGATGTTGCCGTTCATGTCGATCAGCGCGCCGCCGGAGTTGCCGGGGTTCAAGGACGCGTCCGTCTGGAGCGCCTTGTACGTCGTCGTCGACGAACCGGTGTCACCGTTGAACTGCTGGCCGCCGAACTCGAACGGCCACTGACCGCCGCCGCCCTGCTGTTGCTGCCGGCCCTGGCTCTCGTCCGTGGAGACGGTGACGTCCCGGTCGAGCGCGGAGACGATGCCGCTGGTGACGGTGCCGGTCAGGCCCTCGGGGGAGCCGATCGCCACGACCTGGTCGCCGACCTTGACGCCGTCGGAGTCGCCGAGCGTCGCGGCCGTCAGACCGGAGGGCGCGTCGTCCAGCTTGATCAGCGCGAGGTCCTTCTTGCTGTCGGTGCCGACGACCGACGCGGTGTACGACTTGCCGTTGCTCAGCTGCACCTTGATCTCGGAGGCGCCCGAGACCACGTGGTTGTTGGTGATGATCTCGCCGCCGGTCGTGATGATCACGCCGGAGCCGGTGGACTGACCGGCGTTCGAGGTGGCGTTGATCTCCACGATGCTCGGGCTGACCGCCTCGGCGACCCCGGCGACGGTGCCCTTCTGGCTGGTGGGCACGACGCTCGTACTGGTGCTGCTGCTCGCGACGGTGTCGCTGCCCGTCAGCTGCTGGAAGGCGTACGCGGTGCCGCCGCCCACGGCCGCGGCGGCTATGGCTACGGCGGCCAGCAGAGCGAGGGGACCCTTGGCACGCCTGCGGGGGGCGCCGGAGGGGGCGGAGGAGACGGGCTCGGTGAGAAGCGCCGTCGGAGTCGCGGAAGTCGTGGAAGCCGTCGAAGCCGGGTGGTCCGTGGAAGCCATGGAAGCGGCGCCCTGCTGCGCCGGCTCGTACGCCGGCGGGGGCGGCCACTCGGGGTTCACGGGGGAGCTCGTGGTGGAACTCGCGGAAAGGTCCGTGGCGGGCACGGAAGAGGCGTACTGCTGCTCGGGGTACGCGGACTGGTGCTGGTCACCCTCGGGGTACTCGCCGCTGCGGCGGAAGCTCTCGGTCATGACTCAAAGCTTGTCGCCCATCCATGAGAGCTCCCTGAGTGCTCCCTGAGAAGCCCGACAGAACCGCGTATGCCCGATATAAAGCCGCCGGGGCGCAGGCACGAATCCGCCGGGGCGCAACCACGAATCCGCCGGGGCGCCGCCACAAGGCCGCCGAGGCGCAACCACGAATCCGCCGAGGCGCCGCCACAAGGCCGCCGGAGCACCGCCGAGGCTTGTGAAACAAGGGGTTGCGGCACCGTGATGTGACGGAAGCGGCGGACGAATACTTGTCGATCACTCGTCCCTCCGCGGTGAGGAGCGTGTGCACGTAGATCTGAAGGCGCAACCTTGGTGGGTTCACGACACGCTGTGGGCTGCACCCGGGCACCAACAGGGCATCCACCAGCCTCTTCGGCTCACGGAGCAGCTTGGGCATGGGCTTCAACCAGTACAACCTGCTGTTCTGGAGAAACCAGAGCGCGCGCCGGCCCTCGCAATCACGCGGAGGTCGGCACGCCCCGTCAGGGGCGCGGAGCTGTGACATTGTGCGGCTCCGCCGCGTGGGCGTGCCCAGCCCCAGCGAACCCGCACCGAAAAACCAACCCCACCAGCCAAACCAGCGGAGCTACCCGCAGCCGCAAGACCGCCGAACAACCAACCGCGAAGGAAACACCTTCAACCGCTCACGCCGCGAGCCCGCGACCCGCAGCCCGTCATCCAGCACAAGATCCACTGCCGCCCGGGCCATCGCGGACCGGTCGGACGCGATGGTCGTCATCGGCGGATCCGTCAGCGCGGCTTCCTTGATGTCGTCGAACCCGGCGACAGCCAGCTCACCCGGCACATCGATACGAAGTTCACGCGCGGCACGCAGCAGCCCGATCGCCTGGTCATCGGTGGAGCAGAAGATCGCCGGCGGCCGGTCAGGACCGGCCAGCAGCTGAAGCCCCATCTGGTACGCGTCGTACCGGTTGTAGAGCGCCTCGAAGAGGCGACCCTCGGTGGACCTGCCCGCCTCGTGCATCGCACGCCGCCAGCCCTCCACGTGGTCGGAGACCGGGTCACCGACGGTGGGAGTCTCCGCGACGCCGCCCAGACAGGCGACGTACTCGTAGCCGTGCTCGAGCAGGTGACTGGTGGCGAGCTGCGCGCCACCTATGTCGTCCGTGACGACCGCGACGTCGTCGATCGCCTCGGGCCGCGCGTGCATCAGCACCACCCGGGCGTCCCACGCCTCGATCTCGGCGGCCGCGTTGTCGTTCAGCGCATTGCTGACGAGGATGAGCCCCGAGACCCGCATACCGAGGAAGGCCCGCAGATAGTGGACCTCGCGCTCGCCGATGTAGTCGGAGTTGCCGACGAGCACCATTTTCCCGCGCTCGGACGCGGCCTGTTCGACCGCGTGCGCCATCTCCCCGAAGAAGGCCTGGCGCGCGTCCGGCACGATCAGGCCTATGAGGTCCGTACGCCGCGAGGCCATGGCCTGGGCGACCCGGTCGGGCCGGTACCCCAGCTCCTTGATCGCGGCGAGGACACGCTCGCGCGTGGCCGGGGCGACCGGCCGGGGTCCGTTGTTGATGACATAGCTGACGACGGCGGTAGAGGTACCCGCCAGTCGCGCCACATCATCCCGAGTCACCTTGGCCACGCGCGGAGTCTACGCGGATGGAACTACATCTGGGCAGGTCGTACGGCGGGATCCGGCACGTCCGCGGCGTCCCCGGCAGCCTCCACGGCGTCCAGGTGTGCCGTCTCGTCCGCATCCTCCGGCTTTGGCTGGGCAGCCTTGGCCTTCGCCTCGTCCGATGCGCGGTCCAGCTTCTCCGGAGTAACGAATCGATAACCGACGTTCCGGACGGTACCGATCAGGGACTCGTGCTCGGGACCGAGCTTCGCCCGCAGCCGTCGTACGTGCACGTCGACGGTCCGCGTACCGCCGAAGTAGTCGTAGCCCCAGACCTCCTGGAGGAGCTGGGCGCGGGTGAAAACGCGACCAGGGTGCTGGGCCAGGTACTTCAGCAGCTCGAACTCCTTGAAGGTCAGGTCGAGGACCCGGCCCTTGAGCTTCGCGCTGTACGTCGCCTCGTCGACCGAGAGGTCGCCGTTGCGGATTTCCATGGGGGAGTCGTCGTTGACGATCTGCTGCCGACCCATGGCGAGCCGGAGCCGGGCCTCGACCTCCGCCGGACCGGCGGTGTCGAGCAGCACGTCGTCGATGCCCCAGTCGGCGGTGACGGCCGCGAGGCCGCCTTCCGTCACGACCAGGATGAGGGGACAGCCGGGACCCGTGGAACGCAGCAGCTGACACAGGCTGCGCACCTGCGGGAGGTCCCGCCGACCGTCGATGAGGATGACGTCGGCACCAGGGGTGTCGACGAGTGCGGGGCCCTCCGCCGGAGCCACGCGCACGTTGTGCAGCAGCAGGCCGAGGGCGGGAAGCACCTCCGTCGACGGCTGAAGGGCATTGGTAAGGAGCAGCAGAGAGCTCATCGTGCCCCACCTGCCTGGGTCGTCATACGGTGGTCGTGCTTGGTTCGCTCGCCCATAACGTCTGGTTCCTCCTCGGTCCCTGCGAGGACGTTTGCGGCACTGCTTCGTTCTGCCGCGGCTCCCGCGCCCCTGGGAGCCGCTCGCGTTCGTGGGTCTTCGTACACCTGCGGTTTCCCGCGTCGTATACAAGGCCCCTGAAAGCGCAAAAGGACTCGGGGGCTACGCTGCCCGAGTCCTCTTCCGAGCAGAATAGCCCACATGAGCCAAGGTCCGGCAGGTCATGTGACGCGATCTTTCAGTCTTCCACGCCTCGAGACGGCCCTGCGTACCCCTTTGCGGAGGTTTCTGCGCACGGTCGACGGCGTGACGATCGATTCCGTATACGAGTCGGGAAGCGTCGTATACGACATCGGAGCGCCACCTTCCGGCCACCTTGCGATCGTGATCGCGCACGGCTTCACGGGGGACCTGGAACGCCCGCACGTAAGGCGAGTTGCGGAAGCCTTCGCGCAGTACGGCGCCGTGGTCACCTTCTCCTTCCGAGGGCACGGCGCCTCCGGCGGGCGCTCCACGGTCGGCGACCGCGAGGTACTCGATCTGGCGGCGGCGGTGGAGTGGGCGAGAGAGCTCGGTCACACCCGTGTGGTCACCGTCGGTTTCTCGATGGGCGGCTCGGTGGTGCTCCGGCACGCGGCGATGTACGCGGACCGTTCCGAGGAGCACGAGGGGCGCACGGGAGCGCACACGGACGCGGTGGTTTCGGTGAGCGCACCCGCTCGCTGGTACTACCGGGGCACGGCCCCTATGCGGCGCGTGCACTGGCTGGTAACCCGCCCGGCGGGCCGCGTCGTCGGCCGCTACGGCTACCGCACCCGCATCCACCACCGCGAGTGGAACCCGGTCCCCGCCTCCCCGGTGGAGTCGGTCCCCCTCATCGCACCCAGGCCGCTCCTCATCGTCCACGGCGACCGCGACGGCTACTTCCCGGTGGACCACCCCCGGATGCTGGCCGCGGCGGCCGACGGCCACGCCGAGCTGTGGCTGGAGCCCGGCATGGGCCACGCGGAGCACGCGGCGGACGACGCCCTGCTGGCCCGGATCGGGGCATGGGCGACGGCCGACGCGGGCTAGCCTGACGGGGTTAGCCCGGGTGTTCACCCCGACCGAGTGAGACCGAGTGAGGAAGCAGATGGCAAAGGGCACGGTGCGTTACTGGGCCGCCGCCAAGTCCGCCGCCGGCGTCGCCGAGGAGCCGTACGAGGCCGAGAACCTCGCCGAGGCGCTCGACGCGGCACGCGAGCGACACCCCGGCGAGCTCGTCCGCGTCCTGCGGCGATGCTCGTTCCTCATCGACGGTGACCCCGTGGGCACCCGCGGACATGAGACGGTACGGCTGGCCGAGGGCGGCACGGTCGAGGTGCTCCCGCCGTTCGCAGGAGGGTGACGGGATCATGAGCGACCAGCCGTACGAGGGCAACCAGCCGTACGAGGGTTACGACCCCTACCAACACCAACATCAACACCAGCAGGAACAACATCAGCGGGAACAACAACAGCAAGACCTACAGCAGCAACAACAGCCCGGCTGGCCCGGGCAACAGCAGTACGACGACGCGGCCCGGCAGCAGTACACCCAGCAGTGGGAGGGCCAGACCTGGGAGACCCAGGCCCAGCCCCCGGTCACGCCCGCGACGCCCGCCGAGGACACCGCGTATCTGCCTCCGCAAGCTCCGGAGGGACCGGGAGAGGCGGCCTACGGAGCTCAGTACGCGGCTCAGCACGGGACTCCGTACGGCGTCGCGGGACAGCCGATGCCGACGAACTCGGGCTGGGACCAGCCGGCGCAGCCGCAGGGCTACCAGCCACAGGGCCACCCGGCCCCGGCATACCAGGGCCAGGGTCAGGGCCAAGGCCAGGGGCAGGGCTACGGAGACTTCGTGCCCACACCTGAGCCGGTGGCCGCACCCGCAGCGGCACACGCACACGCATACACGTCCACATCCGCACCCGCCCCGACGCCCGCGCCCGGCGAAGCCGCCGCCGGCTACGGCCCGCCCACCATCACCGGCAACTCGCGTGTCACCGACGCCCAACGCGCCCGTGCGGAGGGGCGTTCGCCGATCATCGAGCCCGGCGGGCAGCCGGCCGCGCTGACCGCGGTGCTCGGGCTGCTGCTGGCCGGGACGGCGGCGGTAGGGGAGTACGCGCTGGTGGTGCCCCTCGTCATCCTGCAGGCCGTGACCGCGGCGGGCTGGTTCCGGCTGAACGGGATGTGGCCCGCACGGCAGGGCATCGCGCTCGCCTTCGCGGGTGCGCTCACCGCGGATGTCGTGCTGCTCGCCGGCGGACGGGAGAACGCGCCCGCCGCGATCCTCGGGACCCTCGGTGTCTGGGTCCTGCTCGCCCTGGTCCTCCAGCTGCGCAGCCATGCCGATCCCGATGAGCGGATGTACGGGTTGATGGCCGCGGTTGCCTCGGCGGCGCTGGCGATCGTCGCGACGGGGCATCTCGGGGCGGAACCGGACGCGGTGACGGTGGGCGGGGTGGCGGTCGCGGTGGCGGTACTGGCCCGGGCGCTCCCGCTCCCCACGCCCGCCTCGGTGGTCGTCTCTCTGCTGGCGGCGGCGGGTGCGGGTATCGCGATGGGCGGTCTGACCGACCTCGGTTCCGGGGGAGCCCTACTCGGCGCCGCCGCCGGAGCCTGCGCCCTCATCGGCCACCGGGTCGCCAGCTACGACTACCCGTCCCGCTTCGTCCACTTCACGGCGGGCGTGGCTCTGCCGCTGGCGGCGGCGGCGCCGGCGATCTATCTGCTGGGGCGGGCACTGGTCTGAGGGCTGCGCACCCAGACCCCGCTGCTGGTATTTCAGCCTCTCCGGCATTTGAGGGGCCGGCGGTTCGGGGGGCTGGCCCAGGAAACGGGGGCTGGGGCTCCGCCCCAGCCCACCCCACCGCTCTGTCACGGCTGATCGACAACTGCCCCCGTCCCCCGGCCGGAGGCCCCCGCGGAGTTACCCTCGCGCTCAGACGACCGTCAAGGGTGGGGGAACACCAAAACATGCGCGCACTGCGAATAATCCTGATCGTCACCGTCATCCTGGGAGGACTCTTCGTCATCGCCGACCGTGTGGCCGTGGGCTTCGCCGAGGACGAGGCGGCGGGCAGACTGAAGACGAGCGAGGGCCTCGCGAGCACCCCGAACGTGTCCATCAAGGGCTTCCCCTTCCTCACCCAGGTGGTCGGGGGCGAACTGGACGAGGTGGAGGTCGGCATCAAGAACTACGAGGCCGACACGAGCGGCGCGACGGGCGGCGGAGGCACCGATACGAGCACGGGCACCGGCCCCGGCAAGATCCGTATCGACAACCTCACCGCCCAGATGCGCGGCGTGGCGTTCTCCAGCGGCTACACGTCCGCCACGGCCGCCTCCGCCAGCGGCACGGCCACGATCTCGTACGCCGAACTCCTCAAGGCCGCCAAGGCCGAGCCAGTCCAGGTCACGGATGGAGTCACCGCCCAGGTCGTCGGCCTCTCCGACGGCGGCAACGGCAAGATCAAGGTCGAGGTCGAGGCCACCGTGCTCGGCAACAAACTGCCCCAGCCGGTCTCCGTACTCAGCTCGGTCAGCGTCAAGGGCGACAACGTCGAGGTGCACGCCGACTCCCTGCCCAACCTGGGTGTCCAGCTCGCCGAGGACAAGGTCCGCCTGATCACCGACTTCGAGCAGAAGATCGACGACCTGCCGGGCGGCATCAAGCTCGACAAGGTCGAGGCGGCCAAGACGGGTGTCGACATCAAGGTGAAGGGTTCGGACGTCGAACTCGTCGGGTAGGACGAGAACGTTCGCTCGTCGGGTAGGGCGAAGCGGTTGGACGAAACGGTTCGCTGATCGGGTAGGACGAGGACGTTCGATAGAAGGCGTCCGTCCGAAAGGCGAGACGGACCCGTCCGTACAGCAGATGTGCGGGTGATGTGACGAGGGCGACAGGCGCCAAGGAGCCGGACCGGCTCGGGCGAAAGCTGAACGGAGCTGACCTCGAGAGCCCTCTCGTCCCACATAGCGGACGATCGCGTCTCAGTATGCGACACGCCGGTGACACGCCTGCCGAACCCTCCCTACGATCGACCCCATGAGGCAACAGGCGGACTTCACGAAGCGGCGGGCAGTGGACCTGTGCCGCGTCGCCGCCATGCTCTGTCGCACCTTCTGAGCGGGAGTGTCAGTCCTTCCGCGAGCCGGGCCCTTCGATCTTCCCCATCAGGGCCACACTTGCGCCGCGTACGCCATCGAAGCGTGACCGCCGACCGCGTACCGCGCCCCATCTCTACCGCACAGCCCGCCGCAACTGCCCCGGAGGAGAACGAGCATGAGCCGCAGCGACGTCCTGGTAGACGCCGACTGGGTCCAGGATCATCTGGACGACCCGAACGTGGCCGTCGTCGAGGTCGACGAGGACACGTCCGCGTACGAGAAGAACCACATCAAGAACGCGATCCGCATCGACTGGACCCAGGACCTCCAGGACCCGGTCCGCCGTGACTTCATCGACCAGGAGGGCTTCGAGAAGCTCCTGTCGGCGAAGGGCATCGGGAACGACACGCTGGTCGTGCTCTACGGCGGCAACAACAACTGGTTCGCGTCCTACGCCTACTGGTACTTCAAGCTGTACGGCCACGAGAACGTGAAGCTCCTCGACGGCGGCCGCAAGAAGTGGGAGCTCGACTCCCGCGACCTGGTCGACGGCTCGCAGCTGCCCGAGCGCCCGGCCACCGAGTACAAGGCCAAGCCTCAGGACACCTCGATCCGTGCCTTCCGCGACGACGTCGTGGCGGCCATCGGTGCGCAGAACCTGGTCGACGTCCGCTCGCCCGACGAGTTCAGCGGCAAGCTGCTCGCCCCGGCCCACCTGCCGCAGGAGCAGTCGCAGCGTCCGGGTCACGTCCCGTCCGCGCGCAACATCCCGTGGTCGAAGAACGCCAACGACGACGGCACCTTCAAGTCGGACGACGAGCTCAAGGCGCTCTACGCCGACGAGCAGGTCGACCTCGCCAAGGACACCATCGCGTACTGCCGCATCGGTGAGCGCTCCGCGCTGACCTGGTTCGTCCTGCACGAGCTGCTCGGCGTCGAGAACGTCAAGAACTACGACGGCTCGTGGACCGAGTACGGCTCCCTCGTCGGCGTGCCGATCGAGCTCGGCGCCAACAAGTAATCCAAGGCCTGAAGGACTGAAGGACGGAATCGAAACATGTGTGGAGCGAAGGCCGGCGGCCCGGACGCCTCGACGATCAAGCCCGGTGAGACCACCATCCAGGGGCACGTGACCAAGGACGGCGAGCCGGTGGTGGGCTACGTCCGCCTCCTGGACTCGACCGGCGAGTTCACCGCCGAGGTCCCGACCTCGGCGACCGGACAGTTCCGCTTCTACGCGGCCGAGGGCACCTGGACCGTCCGCGCCCTCGTTCCCGGCGGCACGGCGGACCGTACGGTCGTCGCCCAGACGGGCGGCCTCGCCGAGGTCGCGATCGCCGTCTGAGCCGCTTGAACGCCGCTTGAACTGTTTGAACCGCCGTTTGAACCGTTTGACGGCAGACACCGTATGAACGGCCGAAGGGCCGCACCCCTGGGGGTTGGACGCCACCAGTTGATCGGGGTGCGGCCCTTCGGCTTGCCCGGACGTGGACCTACGCTGGACTCATGTACGCGCGCAGGCGGCACGCCTACTTCGTCATGATGGGCACGTGCGTCGGGCTGTTCGTCCTGGCCTGGGCAGTCGTGCGGCTGTGGTCGGTTCCCGTGGCCGTGGGCATGTGTGTCGTGGCGATGGTGATCCCGCCGGTCGCCGCGATGGTCGCGAACCGGCGCGGGCCCGAGGACCGCTGGTGGGACGACCCCTCCGGTGACCCCAAGTCCGACGAGTGGTGGGACGAGCTGGACGGCAAGAAGCGGCGGAGGTAGAAGGCCGGGCGGAGGGCTTCTCAGTAGACGAGCGCCTGCGTCTCGTCCGCCAGCGCCTCCTGTACGAAGACCTGCGCGCCCGCGATCCGTACGCCCTCGATGACGTCCTTCTCCGTGATGTCCCGGCGGGCCGCGCACTGCGTGCAGAGGGTGAGCCGACCGCCGGCCAGGACCGAGTCGAGCAGGTCGGGCAGCGGAGCCGCGTGCGGCAGCTCGAACTCGGCGGCACGGCCCGGCAGCGCGAACCACGCGGACTCACCGGTCAGCCAGAGCGAGACGTCCACGCCACTGGCCACGGCCACCGCCGCCACCGTGAACGCCTGCGAGCAGCGTTCGGGAGCGTCCGCCCCCGCTGTCACCTTGATCACGAGCTTCTTCGCCATGGCCGAATCGTATGCGGATCGCATGCGGGCGACCTCGCGGAGAGCCCGGTCCCCACCCCGACTAGAGTGGTGTCCGGCTCTGTACTGCCCACCGCGACTGCCCACCGCGTCATCCCAAGGAGCACCCCGTGCTTACGCTTTTCTTCGAAGCTCTGTTGGTCCTCGTCTGCGTCGGCGTCCTCGCCTTCACCGGGCTGGTCGTGAAGAAGCTGTACCAGGGCCAGCGCTGACCCCCATCAAGGAATTGCCCACCTCATGATCGAGATCCCGTCCGACCTGCACAAGGACCTCGTCCCCCTCGTCTTCCTGCTCGGCAACTGGGCGGGAGCGGGCGTCCACGACTTCCCCGGCTCCGAGAAGTGCAACTTCGGGCAGGAGGTCTCCTTCACCCATGACGGGCGGGACTTCCTGGAGTACCACTCGCACACGTGGGTGCTCGATGCCGACGGGAACAAGGTCAGGCCCCTGGAGACCGAGTCCGGCTTCTGGCGCATCGACGGCAGCCGCAAGGTCGAGGTCGTCATGACCCGCGACGACGGTGTCGTCGAGATCTGGTACGGCGACCTGGCCGCCAAGCAGCCGCAGATCGACCTGGTCACGGACGCCGTGGCACGCACGGCCGCGTCCGGCCCGTACAGCGGCGGCAAGCGCCTCTACGGCTACGTGAAGAGCGACCTCATGTGGGTCGGCGAGAAGCAGACCCCCGAGGTCGAGCTGCGCCCCTACATGTCCGCGCACCTGAAGAAGGTCGTCACCCCGGACGACGTCGAGCGCTGGGCCAAGGCCCTCCCGGACGACATGCCGGACGACGGGATCGCTTTCTTCAAGTAGCTCTAGACTTCCTGGTGTGGTGAGCACCGACTGGAAGAGCGATCTGCGGCAGCGCGGTTACCGGCTGACACCGCAGCGGCAACTCGTGCTCGAAGCCGTGGACACCCTGGAGCACGCGACCCCCGACGACATCCTCGTGGAAGTGAGGAAGACGGCGTCGGGGGTCAACATCTCCACGGTGTACCGGACCCTGGAGCTCCTGGAGGAGCTCGGGCTGGTTTCGCACGCCCACCTCGGGCACGGTGCGCCCACGTACCACCTCGCGGACCGGCACCACCATCTCCATCTGGTCTGCCGTGACTGCACCAACGTCATCGAGGCGGACATGGGGGTGGCCGCCGACTTCACCGCCAAGCTCCGCGAGACGTTCGGCTTCGACACCGACATGAAGCACTTCGCGATCTTCGGCCGGTGCGAGGACTGCGCGGCCAAGCTCGACGCCAAGCTCGACACCAAGAAATAAAAACGGCGCCCACTCGGTCGTACGCTGTGTGGATATGAAAAGCCCTCTGCTGTCCCTGCCCGGCGCCGTCCCTGCCGAAGGCGTGGACGAAGGCGTCGCCGCCCACTACGGCGACCTGTTCCGAGAACAGCGCGCCTTCGCCGACGGCACCGGCTTCGTGGACCTCTCGCACCGCGGTGTGGTCACCGTCACCGGTGACGACCGGCTCACCTGGCTGCACCTGCTGCTCACCCAGCACGTCACCGACCTCCCGGTCGGCCGTGCCACCGAGGCGCTGATCCTGTCCGCGCACGGCCACATCGAGCACGCGCTGTACCTCGTCGACGACGGGACGACCACCTGGGCCCACGTGGAGCCCGACACCCAGGAGGCGCTGATCGCGTACCTGGATTCGATGAAGTTCTTCTACCGGGTCGAAGTCGCCGACCGGACGGGCGACTTCGCGGTCGTGCACCTGCCGGCCGGATCGATCGCCGAGGTCCCGGACGGTGTTGTCGTACGTGAGACCCCGTTCGGGCGTGATCTCTTCCTGCCGCGTGCCGACCTGGAGTCGTACGCCGCGGACGTCGAGGGGCATGGCCCGGCGGTCGGGATCCTCGCGTACGAGGCGCTGCGCGTCGAGAACCACCAGCCGCGGCTCGGTTTCGAGACGGACCACCGGACCATCCCGCATGAGCTGGGCTGGATCGGCAGCGCTGTGCATCTGCAGAAGGGCTGCTACCGGGGGCAGGAGACCGTCGCCCGCGTCCAGAACCTGGGCAAGCCCCCGCGCCGGCTCGTCTTCCTGCACCTGGACGGCAGCGAGGTCCATCTGCCGCCGCACGGCACCGAGCTGCGCCTCGCGGACGAGGGACCCGACGGCCGCAAGATCGGTTTCGTGACGACGGCCGTACGGCACCACGAGCTGGGCCCGATCGCGCTGGCGCTGGTGAAGCGGAACGTGCCGCTGGACGCGAGGCTGGTGGCCGATACGACGGCCGCGGCGCAGGAGGTCGTGGTCGAGCCGTAGACCCGGCCCGCGCTTCTGGTCCGGCCTATTCCGACAGAGCCCGCATTTCCGACCAGAGCCTAGATTTCCAACAGCACGGTGAACGGGCCGTCGTTCGTGAGTGAGACGCGCATCTTCGCGCCGAACCGGCCCGTCGCCACCGTCGCTCCCAGCGAACGGAGTTGGGCAACGACCTCGTCCACGAGGGGCTCGGCGACGTCGCCGGGGGCGGCCGCGTTCCAGGTGGGGCGGCGGCCCTTGCGGGCGTCTCCGTAGAGCGTGAACTGGCTGATGACGAGGAGTGGCGCGTCGATGTCGGAGCACGACTTCTCGTCGGTCAGCATGCGGATCGACCAGAGTTTGCGCGCCAGTTGAGCGGCTTTCTCCTTGGTGTCCTCGTGGGTCACCCCGACGAGGACGCACAGTCCCTCGCCGGTGATCTCCCCGACCGTCTCGCCCTCTACGACGACGCTCGCGCCGTCCACTCTCTGCACCACCGCACGCATATGGACCATCATGCCGTGCTTCGCGTTGGCCTTCGTGCAACCCCTGTAGGACCCCATGCGACCCCCATGCCACCTCCGTATGGGCTCCTTCTTATTGATCCTTAACCCCCCATCTGGGGCCGATCGGGGGCACTCGGTCACATAGCGGCCACTTGGGGTGGCACGATGCTCACACACGCCGGTCGAGGGGACGGTTGAGGCACATGAGCACACCGAGTACGGGGCAGTCACCCGGGGCGGTTTCGCTGATTCGGGGGGAACCACCTTCAACAACTTCATCAAGTTCAACAAAATCATCGACGTCATCGGCGGCATCCGCAGCATCGATTTCGTCGACTTCATCGATTGCGGCAGGTCCACCACAGCCACCGCAATCGCCCCACTCACCACATTCGCCACTCCCCGTCGGCGTTGTGGTCCGTCCGCCCACGCAGCGGACGGACAGCCCGATGGTTGAGTCGCCGCTCGAGCCCGAGCTGGGTCTCCTGGGCCTGCCCGAGCTGCGCACCCTGCGCAGGGACGCACAGCGGGACGAGGCCGATCTGAGTTATGTGCGGCGGCTGCTTCAGGGGCGGATCGACATCCTGCGGGCCGAGTTGCGGCGGCGTGCCGATCCCCGGCGGGGCCGGGGCGGTGACGGTGACCGCGAGGCGCCTGCCGCCCAGGAGGCGTCCGTGGCGTCCGTCGTCGAGCGGCTGTCGGAGATCCTGACGGACGCGCCCGCGCGGCAGCGCTCGTCCGCGCGGCATGTGACGGTGGGTACGCCGCACAGCGAGGAGTATCGGCGGCTGGCCGCGGACATGCTCGCCGAGGTCGAGCTGTCCGACCTGGAGGCCCGTACGGATCTGGAGCTGAACACCGCGATGGGGCGGCTCGTGCGGTACGAGCAACAGGTTTCGCGGCGGCGGCAGCAGTTGCAGCGGACGGCCGACGAGTGCAGCACGGAGATCGCGCGCCGATACCGTGAGGGTGAAGCGCAAGTGGACGACCTGCTCATGTGACGCGGCGGCCGTCTTGAGGTGGGGGCTGCGCCCCTTTGGGGGCGCGGGGCGGCGACATCGTGCGGCTCCGCCGCGTGGGCACGACCAGCCCCCATCCGCCCATCCGCCCGCTCGCCCGCGGTGAGCCCACCGGTCCGAGGACTGGAGGCCCCGGCCTCGGCCCCGGCGGAGAGAAAAGCGCGCGACACCCCTTGGTACGTATGCCTAGCGTGAGCGCATGAGCCGTGGCCAGGACATCGACGTACGAACGATCACCGAGGACGAGATCCCGGAGTGGATCCGGGCGCTGAACACCGGGTTTCTGCGGCCGCCGAGTGTGCCGGAGACGGAGGTGGCGGACCGGAGTACGTACATCGTGCCGGAGCGGACGCTGGGCGCGTTCGACGCGGGGCGGTGCGTGGGGACGTTCAGGTCGTTCGGGCAGGAGGTCACGGCGGTGGGCGGCGGGGCCGTGGCGGCCGACGCGATCTCGAATGTGACGGTTACCGCGACGCACCGGCGGCGGGGAATCCTGACCCGGATGATGGCCCGGGATCTGGCGGCCGCGAAGGAGCGGGGCGATGTCGTGGCGACGCTGATCGCCGCGGAGTATCCGATCTATGGGCGGTACGGGTTCGGGCCGGCGACGACGGCTGCCCAGTGGACGATCGATGTACCGCGGGCGGGGCTCGATCCACGGTGGGCCGGACCGGACGACGGCGGGCGCGTCGATCTGGTGGATGGCGATGACGTACGGAAGATCGGGCCGGATCTGCATGAGCGGCTGAGGCGGTCGCAGCCGGGTGCCATCGATCGGTGGGAGCGGTGGTGGAAGGTCAGTACCGGGGTGCTGGTTCTGGACCGGGCCGCGTGGACCGAGCCGTTCTTCGCCGTGTACCGCGATGAGGAGGGGGAGGTCGAGGGGCTGCTCGCGTACACCGTGGACGATCACTGGGGGGATGCGAAGCAGCCGCTCGATACGGCGACGGTCATGGACATGATCGCGGTCTCGTCGGCCGCCGAGCGCGCCCTGTGGCGGTACGTCTGCTCAGTGGACTGGGTTACAAAGGTCAGGACGGGGTGGCGGGCCCCCGATGATCTGCTGCCGCATCTGCTGCCCGACCCGCGTGCGGCGCGGATTACGGCGCAGGCGGACTGGTTGTGGGTGCGGGTCCTGGATGTCGTGGCGGCGTTGGAGGCGCGTACGTACCAGGGGACGGGGAGTGTCGTGCTGGAGGTCGTCGACCCGGACGGGCTGTGCGGTGGGCGGTACCGGCTGGACGCTTCGCCGGAGGGGTCCAGTTGCGTGCGGACGACGGAGACTGCCGAACTCACCTTGGGGGTCGGCGAGTTGGGGGCGCTGTGGCTGGGCGACGAGTCGGTGGTGCGGCTTGTCGCGCTTGGCCGGGTGGGGGAAACGCGGGCGGGCGCCGCCACCGTCGCCGACGCCCTGTTGCGTACATCCAGGCGACCTTGGTGCCCGGACATCTTCTGATGTTGTGTGCTGTGCGCTGCGCTCAGCGCATGGTGAATTGCGGTTGTGAGTTTTGAGTTTTGAGTTGCGGGTCGTGGTTGGTTGTGGGTGCTGACTCGGGGTTCCGTGGCCGAGTCCTGGGCTCACCTCCTCCTCCGTAGCGGTGAGTGGGTGTGGACGGTGGAACAGACTGACCGAGCTCCCGGCTCCCCTCCGGAAGGGAGCCCGGTCAGCCGCACTTGGGGGTCCGGCGGTCAGCCGGACTGGGCGAGCAGCATGACGAGGATCACGGCCCCGATGCCGCCGATCATGGTGTTCTTGGCCTTGATGCCGACGGTCAGGGCGACGAAGGCGATGATGCCCATCCATCCGAACTTCACCTGGAGCAGGTGCTCGAGGCCGAGGACAAGGGCGGCGAGGACGAGGGCGACGAGCGGCATGACGGTCCCTCCTTCGGGACGGGGAGGCGGACCCCCGTTGAGGACCGTCCACCTGGTCGACAGTTACGACTCTGGTGGCCAACCCTCGGGAAGTTTGACCATGTTGCTCAAGTTGGTAACCAACTTCACTGAACTTATCTCCGTTTGGAAGCGTCTCATAACCACCTTCACGGTAACTGCCCAAAGATGGCGCGAAGTTGTAGGGTTTGGTTGTGGACCCGGAACACGGCACCGTCAATGGTCGGAAGAGGGCACAGCGGCCACTGAGGTCACACCGAGAGGTGGCCGACGAACTGCGCAGCCGGATCAGGTCCGGTGAGCTGCGGCCGGGACAGCGCATGCCCACGCAGGCCAAGCTGGCCCACGAGTTCGGGGTCGAGCGGGGGGCCGTACGCGAGGCGTTGCGCATCCTGCAGTCGGAGAACCTGCTCTCCAACGTGTCCAAAGGGAGCCCGGCGACCGTCGCCCCGCACGTGGGCGAAGCCCTGGTCGGGCCGGAAGCGCCGCCGCAGCCCACCATGGTGGCGCTCGCGCCGCGGATGACAGCCGCTTTCGCGGCCTCTCACGTGGAGATCGACGCCCTGTGTCTGACGGCGGTCTCCCTCACTCTCGCGATGGGCGAGCCGTTGCGCCTCATCCACGAGGGGCGAATAAAACCAGCCAGGGTCGACGTCCGGGTGCTCCTGCCGTCCAGCGACATCGATCTCGCCTTCCCGGCCCCGGTGGACGATACGGTCGACGACCGGCTGCAGCGCCGCTGGCTGGCCCACCGCAACGCCCAGGGCCAGGTCCTGAAGCACAATCTGCTGGCGTTACGGGCCACGCACGGCATCGATGTGCACGTCACCTTCCGGGCCCTGCCGTTCACCCCGCCGGTGAAGTTGTACCTGCTCAACGAGTCGGAGGCGCTGTTCGCGTACTACACGCTGACGCGGCGCGGCGAGGAGATCGACCACGAGTACCTGGAGATGTACGACGCGGAGGGGACCCAGTCCATGCTGTTCCCCTTCGAGCAGGGGCCCGGCCCGCGGGACACGACCTTCGTCGAGCAGTCGCACCTGTGGTTCAACGCACTGTGGGAGACCATCAGCTCGGAGCTGGTGCTCACGAGTTGAGGTCTCCCGGTGGCGGTGCTGGGTCTCCTGAAAGGGCGTCCTCGCAGGTCATGCAGGTCATGCAGGTCGTTCGGGTCATGCACACTCGGGTCGTGCGGGTCGTGCGGGTTACGCAGGTCATAGGGCGGGACCGGTGACCATCAGGGCGAGGACGACGGCCCCGATCGAGCTGCAGGTGGGGCTCTTCGCCTTGATGCCGATGGTGAGCAGCAACAGCCCGACGACGCCACTCGTGCCGTACTGGACCTCGACGAACTGCTCGAAGCCGACGACGAAGAGGGCGGAGAGGACGGCTATGAGGGGCATGGTGGATCCTCCTTCGGGTCTGGCGGGCGGGCGGGAGGAGCGAGCGGTGCGGACGGTGCTGGAGAGGCGCGGCGCCTTCCCATCTGCCAAGCACTTGCGAGAGGAGGCAAAACTTCCGCCATCTTCACCAAGTTGGCAACCAACTACAGTTAAGTTATCCCCAGTTGGTACCTAGTTATAAACAACCTTCAAACAACTCCCCTCAGATGGACCGAAGTTGTAGCGTTTGGTCGTGACCCAGGAGAACGTGGCAGTGAACGGCAGCAGAAGACTCTCGCCCCAGGAGATCGCCGACATCCTGCGGGACCGCATCCGCGCGGGTGACCTGCGGGCCGGCGACCGCCTGCCCACGCAGGCCGAACTCGCCGAGGAGTTCGGCGTGGAACGCGGCACGGTCCGCCAGGCCCTGCGCGCCCTCCAGCAGGACGGCCTCCTGAGCAACGTCAGCAAGGGGAGTCCGCCGCGGGTGGCGGAGGTGACACCCGCCAGCGATGAGCCTCAGCCGACGATGGTGGGGCTGGCACCGCGGCTGGCGGAGGCGTTCGCGGCGCCGCACGTCCGTGTGGACGCCGTGTGCCTCACCGCCGAGACGCTGATGATGGCACTCGGTGAACCGGTCCGCCTGATCCACGAGGGCCGCTTCCGTCCGGAGTCGATCGACGTTCGGATCCTCCTGCCCTCCAGGGACATCAACCTGGCCTTCCCGGTGTCCGTGGAAGTGCAGGGAGACGACGATCCGGTCCACACCCGCTGGCTGGAGCAGCGAAACGCCCAGGGCCATGTCCTGCGCCACAACCTTCAGACCCTGCGCTCCTCCCACGGCATCGATGTCCGAGTGACGTTCCGCGCGCTGCCGTTCACGCCACCGATCAAGCTGTACCTGCTCAACGGGGTCGAGGCCTTAATCGCGTACTACATGATCGCGAGGCGCGAGGAGGCCGTCGACAGTGGAACGCTCGACATGTACGACGCCCTGGGCTACCAGTCCCTCCTCTTCTCCTTCGAGCAAAGAGCCGGTCAACGCGACGCCGCCTTCGTCGAGCAGTCCCAAAAGTGGTTCGACGCCCTCTGGGAAACCATCACGACGGACCTGACACTCTCCTAGTGACTAGTGATACGGCGAGTGATACGGCGCAGACTGAACCGGTGACCGAACTGACTGAGGAACTGCGGGAGTTGATCGCGGGGGCACGCTTCGTGCTCTTCGACTTCGACGGGCCGATCTGCCGGTTGTTCGCGGGGCATTCCGCGGAGGACGTGGCGAAGGATCTGGTGGAGTGGCTGGAGCGGCAGGGGCTCCGAGGACTGCTGACCGAGGAGGAACGCGTCCATCCTGATCCGATGGCGGTTCTGTACGCGGTCAATCTGCGCCATCCGCACAGCGACCTGGTGACCGAGCTGGAGGAGCGGCTCACCCAGCAGGAACTCAAGGCCGTGCCCAGCGCCTGGCCCACCGAGTTCGCGGACGCGCTGATACGGACCTGGAGTGCCGTCGGAGCGCGGCTGGCGATAGCGACCAACAACTCGGCCCGAACCGCCGCCAGTTATCTCGCGAGCCGCGGCCTCTCCGGATGCTTCGCGCCCAACATCTACGGCCGCACCCAGGACCTGCACCACCTCAAACCGGACCCCCACTGCCTCAACCGTGCCCTCAGCGCCATGGGCGCCGCCCCGTCGTCCTCCCTCATGATCGGAGACGCCCCCACGGACTTCGAAGCCGCTCAGCGTGCCGGCATTCCGTTCCTTGGCTACGCGCGTAACGGCCGCAAGGAGAAGCTGCTGCGAGAGGCCGGAGCCGGTGTCGTCGTGGGGTCGTTGGAGCCGGTGCGGCGGGCGCTCTGGCGTCAGGTCTGAAGTTGAAGGGTCAGCAGGAAGAAGAGGCCGGCCGACCACCAGGCCAATCGGGGGTGACGGGCGCGTACGCCCACGATGGCCAGGGTGAGCAGGGCCAGACCTGCGATACCCAGCCGTGTCTGTACCGCCTGCATCGTCCAGAACTCGATGCAGGTGCCCACCAGTTGGAAGAAGACCATTTGCCCCACCCCGTCCACTTCAGTGGATCCTCGAATCCTCAGTGAATCGATCAACTAGCCGTCCAATTGGACTGGTTGACTTGGATTGGTTCTCCCCTGTGGAGTAGATCCCTTAACTAACCAGTCCAGTAAGCCTTCACATGTGACTGGAAGTGGTTTGCCTGCCGGAGGGGCGGGGGTACGGTCGCTGTGTGGATGCAGAACGCGGCGACGGAGGCGGGAAGGAGTTCGACCGTGTCCTGTCCGCACTCCGTGCCGGCATCGTCGACGGTACGTATCCGCTGGGCTCCTTGCTTCCTCCGCAGCGTGAGCTCGCCCGGGAGTTCGGGGTCTCACGCGACACCTTGCAGCGTGTGTTGCGCGAGCTGGGTGGCGAAGGTCTGATCAAGTCCCGTCAGGGCAGCGGATCACGAGTCGTCGAGCGCCCAGTTCGCGAGCAGACGCAGCGGCGCGTGGCGCCGCGGGCGTCCGCGGCCCTTGGTCCCTTCATCGACCGGGCCTTCGAGCAACCGGAAGTCGTGCTGGACGTCTTCACCCTGACGTCCGAGTCCCTGGATGCCCATATCCGGCTCCAGGCCGAGCGGATACGGGGCGGTCTCATTGCGCCGGAGAAGATCAGCCTCCGCATGCTGCTGCCGTCAGAAACGCTGGAACTCGCCTATCCGCGCGTCAAGCACGATCCTCACGATCCGCGCCCGCAGGGACGGCTGCACGACATCACACGGCGGCATACATCCTCGTTGCGCGGCATGCTGCGGGAGTTGCAGAGCGACAAGCTGGTGTCGTCCATCGTCGTGGACATCCGACATGTGCCGCTGACTCCTCCGTTCAAGCTCTACCTGCTCAACGGGGTCGAGATGCTGCTGGGACCGTATGCGGTGGTGGAGCGCGCCGTCTTGCTGGACGACGACACCGAACTGGACATCCTTGACGTGGTGGGACTGGGCTCTCCGCTGACCCACTTCGCGAAGGGGAGCGATCCGGAGGCGGCGGTCTCCCAGTGGGTCGAGAACATGCAGAACTGGTTCGACTCATGCTGGAACCTGCTCGCAGAGTGACACCGGAACAGCCGTCTCGTGTCATGCCGTGGGGCGCGCGCCGCTAAGGTGTGCATCACTTTCAAGGTGTGCATCACCTTCGACGTCCCCGCGGAACTATTCAGGAGCGGCCAGTGGGCGTACATCCTGTGCCCAGTCCTTCATCTCTGAAGTGCGCGGGAGCCGACACGTACGACCGCTTCGCGAGATATGCCCAGACGCACGGCCAGATGAAGCGAGGGCACCACAACCTGAACTACATGGTGCCCCTGACGGAACCCATGGCGCGCCGCGTGGGGGGTGTCGAGGGAACGCTTGTCACTGTGCGGTCTCGGCTCCCCGAGGTGCTGCCCGTGGTGATCAGGACCTGGCAGGACGAGTCCGAGGTGCTCAGGGCCGCCAAGGGAGTTCTGCCTCATGTGCCCGAGTGCCTTGACCGCCGTGGGAACACCGCGGTGCACAGCTATGTGGAGGGCGTGCCGCTCTCCAGCATCTGTCCGGACGACAAGCCGGTCGATCCGCTTCTCATCGCGGCGTTGGCCGGGTTGCTGGGGGAGATGACCAGGGTACGCAAGGAGGCTCTGCCTCCACTGCCCGAGTCCTGGCCGCGCAACGGCAAGGACAGCACCGGGTTCCTGCGCACGCTCGTTCAGCAGGCGGAGCAGCAGATTCGCGTGCCCAACTGGCGCAGGTTCGGCGGCTTGTTCGCGGCACTGGACGTCCCCGAGGACGCCTTGGTTCGGTTTGCCGAACGATTGCCCGTCCTTGCGCGTCGCCCATACAGCCTGCTGCATACGGATCTCCACCGGGACAATGTGATCGTCTCCTACCACGGGCAGCCACCGCTGATCTGCGTGGACTGGGAACTGGCGAGCTACGGGGACCCCCTGCACGACCTGGCCACCCATCTTGTGCGGATGCGGTATCCCGAATTCCAGCGGGAGGAGGTGACCGATGCCTGGGCTCGGGTGATGAACGAGATCAGGCCGGCGGCCCTCAACGGCCTGGACCGCGATCTGGAGACCTATCTCGACTTCGAGCGTGCACAGTCCGTCTTCCCGGATGTGATGCGTGCGGCGAATTCACTGGGCGACACGTTCGATCAGCAGAAGCTGGACAAGGCGACCCAGGCGGTGCGTCGAGCGCTGGTGAACGCCGCCGCACCGCTGCAGTTGCCCGGGCCTCCCGGGGAGAGCGAGATCGAGCGCGCTCTCTACCGATGGTGGGCTGCCGGGTCCGGTCCGGAGCCTCAGCGCCTCCGGCAAGTGGCGCCGATCCGCTGGGAGCCGGACGACCGGGTGCCGGAGCGCGCCGACTTTCCCCGGTCAGCTGTGATGGACGCGCTGGTCGCCGAGGGCGCGGCTCCCGCATCGCGCGTATTCAAAGGCACGATGCATCTCAACACCGTGGTGCAAGTGCCGGGTGTGGATTTTCCCGTCGTGGTGCGTCGGAAGGTGAGGTCGGCCATCCGCCGCGAGCGTTGTCTGCTGGACGAGCACGCGGTCCTGAAGGCGATCGAGGAGTCGTCGGGGGTTCCGGTACACGCGCCACGAGCCTTGGCGTTGGGTACGAGCTGCCTGGGGGACCAGTTCACGATCCAGTCGTACGAAGGACCGGCCGCCGGCGAGCACCCGCCCAAGCACCCTGTGAAAGGCCTCCGTCCTGAAGAGGCGGACGTTCTGGTGGATCAGCTCGTCGCGTTGACATCGGTCAATTACGAGGGGATCTCCGGGGCTGTGGAGCAGGTCGATTTCTACAGCTGGCTGAGTGACGAGCTGGTGCGTCTGGTCAGTGAATTGCCCGTCGAGTCGCTGAAACTCGCCCGAGAGTTCGGGCTGCCGGATGCGCAGCGGCTGGGAGAGCTCCTCCAGCGCCACCGCGCCGTATCCCGCCAGCCCGCGCTGCTGCACGGGGACCTCAATCCATGGAACATGGTCCGTCGGCAGGGGGGTGGACTCGCCCTCATCGACTGGGAGATGGCAATGGTCGGCGACCCTCTGTACGACCTGGTCCGGCACATACATCTCACCCCGACCGAAGCCTGGATCCGCGACCGTATGTTCGAGCGGTGGACCAGCAAGCTCCCGGAGGAGTCCACGCGGGGATGGTCGAGTGACAGGCGCCTGTACCGCTGGATCGAGATCGTCCGATCCGCCTATGTGGACCTGGACCGGTTGGTCACGGGGTCCGGACTCGACGCGCCAAATGTGCGGCGCGCGGTGGGTTCGTACGAGATGACCCTGGCCCATGCCACCGCTGCGCTGGGGTTGCCCCCCAAGACCACGATCAACCCCTACCTCGCTCGGGCGCTGCGGCGCGGGGAACACGTCTGAGTTTGCCGGACGAGGCCTGGCTGATACCGGGGGCGGGCGGACGCGCGAGTCGGTACCAAGCCTGCCCTTACAACTCCAGCAGCACTTTTCCGAGCAACTGACGCCCCTCCACTGCCTCATGCGCCCCAGCCGCCCGCTCCAGCGGAAACACCTCCCCGACCACCGCCCGCAACCGCCCCGCCGCGGCCTCCGCGAGGGCGGAGGCGGTCAGGCGGTTGAGGTCCGTCGGGCTGTACTGGACGTCGCCGATGCCGAAGAGGGTGATGTCGCGGCGCTTGGCCTCGGTCGGGTCCAGGGCGGCGAAACCTCCGGACGGAGCTCCGTGGGCCGAGAAGCGGCCGCCGTCCGCCGTCAATGGGAAGGCCATCGCGCCGAGTTCACCTCCGACCCCGTCCAGCACCGCATCCGCCGCCCCGGCGGGGCCGCCCAGCGCATGGCGGGCCCGGTTCGGCCAGTCCGGAGCCGTCGCGTCGGCCGTCGCGTCCGCGCCGAGGTCCCGTACCAGTGCGAGTTTCGCGGCGCCCCGGGCCACGCCCACCACCCGGGCGCCCCGTGCGTGCGCCAGCTGGACCAGGAGTGTGCCCATGCCGCCCGACGCGCCGAGGATCAGGACCCGGTCGGTTTCGGTCACCGCGGTGAGTTCCATCAGGCCCGTCGCCGTGACGCCGTCGTGGACCAGGGCCGCGGCCGACAGGAGGTCCAGGTCGTCCGGTACGGGGGTCACGGCTGTGAGGGGCGCCACCGCTCGCTCGGCGTAGCTGCCGGTGACGAAGGACGTCACCCGGCGGCCCAGCCACGACGGCGCGACCCCCGGACCCAGCGCGCTGACCACCCCGGCCACGCCGCCGCCCGGCACGTAGGGCGGCTCCACCGGGAAGAATTCACCACCCCAGCCCGCCCGTACCTGCGTCTCCACGAAGATCGTGTCGGCGTACGCCACGTCGATCAGTACCTCGCCGGGTGCGGGGACCGGGTCCGGCAGGTCGGTCGTCACCAGGACCGACGGGTCGCCGAACTTCGTCACCTGGGCTGCTCGCATCAGGGTCTCCAGAGGGAGGGAGGGGCCAAGGTGAGAAGTCTTTGACCTCAAGTCTGGTTGAGGTCAAGGGGAGGGGCGCGGGCTGCGGGGTGCGTAGGCTCGGGGCATGGGTGAGACGGAGCCAATGGGTGCGACGGGTGCGGCCGGCGCGATGGGCGCGACGGGCGTGATGGGGCTGCGCGAGCGCAAGAAGCTGCGGATGTACCAGGACGTGTCGGACATTGCCATCTCGCTCTTCCTGGAGAAGGGCTTCGAGAGGGTTTCCGTCGCGGAGGTGGCGGCGGCCGCCGAGATCTCCAAGCCGACCCTCTTCCGGTACTTCCCCGCCAAGGAGGACCTGGTCCTGCACCGGTTCGCCGATCATGAGACGGAGGCCGCGCGGGTGGTCGGCGGGCGGGCGCCGGGGCAGTCCGCGATCGATGCGCTGCGTCGGCATTTCCTGGCGGGGATCGAGCGGTGCGATCCCGTGACCGGGCTCAACGACCACCCCAATGTCCTCGCCTTTCATCGCCTGCTCTACGGGACTCCCTCGCTGGTGGCGCGATTGCACGGGTATCTGGAGCGGGCGGAGGGCGCGCTCGCGGAGGCGCTCGGCGGTGACCTCGAGGCTCGGCTCGCCGCCGGGCAGATCATCGCGGTGCAGCGGATCCTCGCGCTGGAGAACTGGCGGCGGGTCGCGGGGGGCGAGCAGGTCGCGGACGTGCGGCGGGATGCCGCTGCCGCGGCCGAGAGCGCGTTCGCCCGGCTGGCGGACGGGCTCCCTCGGTACGCGTGACCGATGACGTAACAGAGTAAGTAATTTAACTGAGTTACGTTATTTCGCTAGTCTTGGCGGAATGACGTCACCCGAGCCTGCGCCCAGCGCCGCCCTCGCCTCCTCTCTCACCCACGAACGTGCCTACCACGACACCTGCCGCGCCGCCCTCGCCGCGATGGTCGACGGCGCGCAGGAACACGTCGTCACCGGCGAGGACGTCTCGGCGTCCGGTGCCGACGCCGAAGTACTCGGGTACCGGCTCCGCAGTCGGGCCAAGGAGATGCGGGAACTGCCCGAAGGACCGTTGTTCTTCGGGCGGCTGGACTTCGGGCGGGAGCGGCGGGCCGCCGGTGACCACGCCGGGCAGAGCTATCACGTCGGCCGGCGGAGGATCACCGAGCACCCCACCGCCCCGCCCCTCGTCGTCGACTGGCGTGCCCCCGTCTCGCGTGCCTTCTACCAGGCGAGCGCCCGCGATCCGCAGGGCGTGCGGGTACGGCGGCGGTTCGGCTGGGCGCCGGGGAGCCGGGGCGACTCGGCCGACCTCACGGGTCTGGAGGACGAGCACCTCGACGTGCTCGACGTGCTCGACCAGCACGTCGAGGCAGGGCACCCCGTGGCCGCCCCGGGGCAGAGCCGCTTCCTCGCGGACGAGATCGAACGCCCCCGCGTCGGCCCCATGCGCGACATCGCCGCGACCATCCAGCCGGAACAGGACGACCTCGTACGCGCCGACCCCACCGCGTCCGTGTGCGTACAGGGCGCTCCGGGCACCGGCAAGACGGCGGTCGGGCTGCACCGGGCGGCGTACCTC
Source organism: Streptomyces sp. 2A115 (assembly GCF_052245575.1). Classification (NCBI taxonomy): domain Bacteria; kingdom Bacillati; phylum Actinomycetota; class Actinomycetes; order Kitasatosporales; family Streptomycetaceae; genus Streptomyces; species Streptomyces sp. 2A115. Next base: position 53,636 of record NZ_JBQQCG010000020.1, read on the forward strand.
CTCTATACGTTCCCGCAGCGCGTCCAGCGCGGCGGACTGCTGATCCTCGGGCCGAACCGCACTTTCCTCTCGTACATCTCGGAGGTGCTGCCCGCGCTGGGTGAGACGGGTGTGCGGCAGTCCACCGTGATGGACGAGATCGCGCGGCATCCTGTGACGGGCGATGACGACGAGACCGCGGCCGTCGTCAAGCACGACGTTCGTATGGCGGAGGTCCTGCGGCGCGCGTTGTACGCCCGGGTGCGTGCGGACGGGGAAGGGCTCGACGGCCTTGCCGTGCCTGACGGTTCGTACCGCTGGCGGGTACCCGGCGACGCACTCGCGCGGATCGTGGCGGGCGTGCGGGCCGAGGAGCCGCCGTACGCCGTCGGTCGTGAGCGCGTACGGACGCGGGTCGTCCGGTACGTACAGGAGCAGGCCGAGCGGCGGGCCGGGCCGCGTACGAACGCCTGGGTGCAGAAGATCTCGCGGGCGCGGCCCGTCGGGGCGTACGTCGACGCGGTGTGGCCCGGGGTGCGGCCCGAGGAGGTCGTCGCGGAGCTGCTCACCGATCCGGCGGTGCTGGCCGTCGCGGCGGACGGGGTGCTGGACGCGGACGAGCGGAAGGCGATTCTTTGGGAGCGGCCGCCCCGGTCCTGGAAGTCGGCGCGGTGGTCGGCCGCCGATCTCGTCCTCCTCGACGAGGTCGCCGGGCTCGTCGAACGCCCGGAAGGGTACGGGCACTTGGTGATCGACGAGGCGCAGGACCTGTCACCGATGGAGTGCCGGACGATCGCGCGGCGGGCGGTCTTCGGGTCGGTCACGGTGCTCGGTGATCTCGCGCAGGGGACCACGCCGTGGGCCGCGCGGGAGTGGGGCGAGCTGCTCGGGCATCTGGGGAAGCCCGAGGCGGTGGTGGTGCCGTTGTCGGTCGGGTTCCGGGTGCCGGAGGTGGTGGTCCGGCTGGCGAATCGGCTGCTGGCGCGGCTGGATGTGGAGGTGCCGGCCGGGCAATCCCTTCGGCGGGACGGCGAGTTGAGGATTCGGCGGACGGACGACGTGATGAGAGAGACCGTCCAGGCCGTGCGGGGGGCGCTCGTGCACGAAGGGTCCGTGGGGGTCATTTCGGCCGACGCGGATGTCGTACGGGTGCGGGAGGCGCTCGGCGCTGCGGGGATCGAGGCGGCCGGGGCCGACCAACTCGGCGCGCGCGTCGCGGTGTTGGGGGCTGGGCTGGCGAAGGGGTTGGAGTACGACCATGTCGTCGCCGTTGAGCCGGCGGCGATCGCGGAGGCGGAGGTGCGGGGGTTGCATCGGCTGTATGTGGTGTTGACGCGGGCGGTGTCGCGGCTGGACGTGGTGCATGCGCGGCCGTTGCCGTTCGGGTGAGGGGAGGGGAGGCGAGGGAGCACAGGGGGAAGGAGCGTGCCGGTGAGCTGAGTGCCCATGGACGGCTCGGCATCTCCAGCTCCCCTCCCCCCGTAGGCAAGTTCGGCGCTTGCCGGGCTTGACCGTCTGGCGGCCTGGTTCGCTAGTGGGCCGGGGCGGCGGGAGCGTCGAGGATGGGGATCAACTGCTCTTCCTCGTACGTAAGATGGGCCTCGAGCTCGGTGGTGAGGCGCTCGACCTCCTGGCGTACGCGCTGTGGATCCACGGAGTCGGCGGTGAGGACGCTCTTCAACTCCTGTACGATAGCGGCAATTTGCTCATGCTCTTTGCCCAACCTGTCCAGTACCGGGGTGAGTTCCGGGTGGCGGTCGGCGAGGAACGGGAACATTGCCATGTCCTCGCCGGTGTGGTGGTTGTGCAGGCCCTGGCAGAAGGTCAGGCAATTGACGCGGAGCTGGGCGCCGAGACCGAGCCCCGCGACGGTGCTCTCCTTGCTCTCCTCGCTGCCCCCGTTACCCCCGTTACCCCCGTTACCCCCGTTACCCCCGTTACCTCCGCTGCCCCGGCTCTCCCTGATCTCCTTGCGAATCAGGGTGAGTTCGCGGCGGAACGCGTCGTGGACTGCCTTGACGGCCTGGCCCATTGAGTTCGCGTTCACGTTCGGCGGGCCGCCGCTCGCGATCTCGTGGAGGGCGACCACCGGGATGACGCGGGTGGTCTTCGCCTGGTACTCCGCCCAGCCGCTGTCGGCCTCGACGGCGCGGGCGAAGGCCTCGTCGCGTGCGGCTCCCGCCAGGACCTCGGCCCGGGCCTCGTAGGTGAACACCCCTGTCTCCACGGTGGCTTGGGGATGCGCGACGAGGTTGTGGAACCAGGCCGGATGCTTCGGCGCACCGGCGGCCGAGGCGATGACCAGCACACTGTCGCCGCCGTCGGGGTAGTAGCCGACCGGAGTGGTGTGCCGGTTGCCGGTGCGGGCTCCCGTGGTGGTCAGCAGGAGCAGCCGGGCGCCTTCGAAATAGCCGCCGACCTGGCCGGCGTTGGCACGGAACTCCTCGATGACCTGCTGGTTGAAGTCGTTGGGCATTCTCTTCTTTCTTCTCGGTGATGTTCGGAATTTGCCACGTGAGGGCATGGGGAATCGCCACGGGGCGAATGTGCGCGCGGCCGTGCTGGTAAAGGCGGTGCTGGTAGAGGTGGTGCTGGGTAAGGCGGTGGGGATGGGCGAATTCCCGGCAGGCGGATTGGGCAGGCGGATTGGGCAGGGGGATTCGGTACGGAGATTCGGTCCGGGCGGCGACATCGCGTGAGCGCAGGCCAGGGGCCGGGGCCGGGGCTGGGTCGGACCCCGGGCTGGACTGGACTGGACTGGGCTGTGCGTGGGTGAGGTGGGGCGGACGTGCGGGTACGCGGAATCACACGCGTGGCAACGTCGCAGCGCAGCAGTCCTCAGTGCGCCAACTCAAAAAGGGCGGCCCTCTGGCCCGCCCCGACCTCACGCGGAGGCCGGGAACCCTACTCGCTCTTGGCCCATGGCCGACCCGGCAGTCACAGCGAAAAGGCTAAGGGAATCCAGGAGTTGACGCAATGGGGAATTCCTCGTCCCGTACGAAAGCCGCGGAATGGCGGTCGCGCCGGACGCCGGACGGGGTATCGGACTTCGGCAGTCCCGCGAGCGCATGAGGCGATGACCGCGCCCGGCTGCTCAGCGCATGGTGCGGACGAACACATCCCCGGTCAGGTTCGTGTCATCGGGCACCAGGCCGGGGCAGCCGGAATCGAGCACCGCCGTCGACCTGGTCATGGTTCAACCCCTTCGAGATCTCCAGCGGAACGGCCTTCGCGCAGGGCATGGTCCTGGCGGTGTTCTTCTCTCGTCCGCGCTCAGTGCCGCCGGCCCCACGGTGACGGGCTCGCCGACCTGCCCCGGAGACAGCAACTCCTGGTGGCCGGTGCACAGATCGCGCAGGAGCAGCCCCAGGCCCAGCGTCCTGCGGTTCGCGTCAGTCCAACTCCCGGCCAGGTACGGCCCGTTGGTGCAGGTGGATCAACCCGATTCGGCTGCAGCCGCACCCGTACGAGCGCCTAGCCGGGGCGCGGCCCCGTACTCCGATGCGACTGTGCGTCGTGAGTGTTCCGAGCGGTTCTCACCGTCCGGAACACTCACGACTCCAGAGCGGCAGTGGGCTCACCTGGCGAGTTCGGCCGGTTCTGCCAGCCGCGTCAGCTTCCGGGGTTTGCCATTGCGTAGATCTGGGTGATCCGGCCGCTCTCGGGTTCCCGGCAGAACAGGCAGCGCACATCGCCGTCAAGGCCCTCCGATCCTCGTCGGCGCGCGTTGAACAGGTCAGGCTCGTTGCCTTTGATCAGCAAACGCACGACCTGTTGGTTGCCGCACTCGCTTCCTAGGACGGGGCGGCGTACGCCGACGCGGTGTCGGAGTACGCCGCCCTGGGGTGGGACGAGTTGCGGGAGGCGGCCCGCGCTGTCATGGCGGTTACTTCGGGTCGTGGTTGAACTTCGAGGTCGACCAGAAGTAGCCGAGCACCGCGAGACCGAGGCACCAGACGATGGCGAGCCACCCGTTGTGGCCGATCTCGCTGCCGAGCAGCAGGCCGCGCAGGGTTTCGATGGCGGGTGTGAACGGCTGGTACTCGGCGATCGGCTGGAACCAGCCCGGCATGGAGTCGACCGGGGTGAAGGCGCTGGAGAGGAGCGGCAGCAGGATCAGCGGCATCGCGTTGTTGCTGGCGGCCTCGGCGTTCGGGCTGATCAGGCCCATGCCGACCGCGATCCAGGTGAGCGCCATGGCGAACAGCACGAGCAGCCCGAACGCCGCCAGCCACTCCAGGGCGGTCGCGTCCGTGGACCGGAAGCCGATGGCCACGGCCACTGCGCCGACGAGGACCACGCCCATGACCGACTGCAGCACGCTGCCGATGACGTGCCCGATGATCACGGAGCCGCGGTGGATCGCCATCGTGCGGAAGCGGGCGATGATGCCCTCGGTCATGTCGTTGGAGACGGACACCGCGGTTCCGACCACGGTGCTGCCGATGGTCATCAGCAGTAAGCCCGGGACGACATACGCGATGTATGCGGAGCGGTCCGCACCGCCGCCGCCGATGCCCGCGCTCATCACGTCGCCGAAGATGTAGACGAAGAGCAGCAGCAGCATGATCGGCGTGAGCAGCAGGTTCAGGGTGAGGGACGGGTAGCGCCGCGCATGCAGCAGGTTGCGGCGCAGCATCGTGGACGAGTCGCGCACGGCGAGGGAGAGGGAGCTCATCGGACAGCCTCCTTGGGCGGGTTGGACTGGCTGGGCGGGTTGGACTGGCTGGGCAGGCCGGGCTGCGGGCCGGTGCCGGTCAGAGCAAAGAACACATCGTCGAGGTCGGGGGTGTGCACGGTCAGCTCGTCCGCCTCGATGCCGGCGGAGTCCAGCCAGTCGAGGATGGAGCGCAGCTCGCGCTGGCTGCCGCTGCTGGGGATCTGCAGTGTCAGCGCCTCGTCGATGGGGGTGCCCCCGCTCGGGCGGAGCCGAGAGTGGGGGAGGGTGGCCTCGCGCAGAGCGGAGGCGGCGCTCTGGTACGCGGCCGGGTCGGAGAAGCGGAGCCGGACATGGCCGCCGGGGACCAGCCGCTTGAGCTCCTCGGCGGTGCCCTGGGCGGCGATCTTGCCGTCGTTGAGCACCGCGATGCGGTTGGCGAGCTCGTCGGCCTCCTCCAGGTACTGGGTGGTGAGGAAGACGGTGACTCCGTCGGAGACCAGCTCGCGGATGATCTGCCACATGTTGTGGCGGGAGCGGGGGTCGAGGCCGGTGGTCGGCTCGTCGAGGAAGATGATCCGGGGGTTGCCGACCAGCGTCATGGCGATGTCCAGGCGGCGCTTCATGCCGCCGGAGTAGGTGGAGGCGGGCTTCTTCGCGGCCTCGACCAGGTCGAAGCGCTCCAGTAGCTCGGCGGCGCCCCGCCGGCCTTCGGCCTTGGACAGGTGGTGCAGGTCCGCCATGAGGAGCATGTTCTCCTCGCCGGTGATCAGGCCGTCGACGGCGGAGAACTGGCCGGTGACGCCGATCGCGGCCCGCACCGCCTGGGGGTCGGTGGCCAGATCGTGGCCGCCGATGTGGATGTCGCCTGTGCCCGGGTCGGCGGAGATGAGGGTGGAGAGGATCTTGACGGCGGTGGTCTTGCCGGCGCCGTTCGGGCCGAGCAGCGAGAAGATCGTTCCCTCGGGGACGGCAAGGTCGACGCCGTCGAGCACGACCTTGTCGCCGTAGGACTTGCGCAGCCCGGTCGCCGCGATGGCCAAGTTGGTCATGATGGGTGCTCCCTTGGAGGCCGCGGGTCAGAGGCCGCGGGTCAGAGGCCGCGGGTCAGAGGCCGCGGGTCAGAGGCTGCGGGCGGTGATGTCGCCGTGCGAGGTGGTCGCGCGGATGTTCAGGCCGGCGGCGGCGCCGTCGGTGTTCTTGAGCGCGTTGTGGATCCGGCCGTAACCGGTGCTGGCGTCCAGGGAGGCGGAGACTCCGTGGGCGGCGCTGATGGACACGTCGCCCATCTGGGTGGTCAGCACGACCGTGCCGCGCACCGCTTCGGCGATGTGGACGTCGCCCTTTTGGGTGCTGATCTCCGCGGGACCGCCCAGGCGGCCGATGGAGACGTCACCGGCGGCGGCGGTGAGGCGCACGCTCGAGGCTTCGTCGATCTTGATCGTGCCGTGCGCGCCCTCGAAGACGACGTCGCCGAGCCGTCCGACGCCCCGGCACTCGGCGCTGGCCGCCTTCGCCTCGATGCGGGAGCCGGCGGGCAGCTGGATGGTCACCTCGATGGATCCGGAGGGGCCGAGGTACTGGTTCTTCGCCGCCGGGGCGTCGATCCGCAGGATGCCGTCGGCGTATTCGACCGTGGTCTGTTCCGCCGCCTTCACGTCGCGGCCCTTCGAGGCGTTTGCGGGCAGGACCTCGACCGTGGTGTCGGCCCGGTCGGTGGCGATGAACCGGATGCGTCCCGCGGGGATGTCGAGGACGGCGGAGATCGGGGCGGGGGTGTCGAAGTTCTGCATCGTGCTCTCCTCGGCTCGTTGTTTCCGATGACAGAAACGCTACGTTGCATTCACCGATCTGACAACGAAGTCGTTGCGCATAATCAGTGATATCGCAGGTCACAGCTAGGAAATTATTGCAATGACCTTCGCGATTAACGCAATGGCAGCTGCCTGTTCGTTGCAATGGATTGAAGGTGAACGCTATACTGGAGATATCGACGGAGCACGAAGGAGACCGCGATGCCGGGAGGCAGGCTCACCCAGCAGGAACGCCAGCAGATCGCGTCGGGGCTGGCCGACGGCCTCGCCTACGCGGAGATCGCCAGAGGTCTCGACCGTCCGACCTCGACGATCACGCGTGAGGTGATGCGCAACGGCGGCCCCACCGGTTACCGCGCAGACCTGGCCCACCGGGCCACCGAACACCGCGCCCACCGGCGCAGGCGGACCGTGCCCCGGGGGACGGAGGCGCCCCCGCAGGCCCACGGCCGCGACGCCGAGGCCGTGCACGAGTTCGAGGAGACGTTCACCACCGTCCTCATGGCTTCGGGCATGCCCAAGATGATGGCCCGGGTGCTGGCCTGCCTCACCCTCACCGACGCGGGCAGCCTCACCGCGTCCGAACTCGCCCAGCGCCTCCAGGTCAGCCCGGCATCCATCTCCAAAGCGATCGCGTTCCTCGACAGTCAGGGCTTCGTCCGCCGGGAACGCGACGAACGCCGCCGCGAGCGCTACGTCGTCGACGACGACATCTGGTACGAATCGATGATGGCCAGCGCCCGATCCACCGCCCGGGTCATCGAGATCGCGCGCCAGGGCGTCGGGATCCTCGGCCCCGACACCCCGGCCGCCACCCGCCTCGAAAACGTCGCCCGCTTCCTCGACTTCGTCAATGAGAGCGTGACCCGCGCCGCGGAGCAGGCCCGCGACGTCCTCCACGCGAAAGCCGGAACGCCCTCAGGCGGCACCGCCCAGCCGGCCCCGGATCGCGGATGGACAGCCGTCCTGGCCGATACCGGCGACGAGTGAGCCGGACGTGTGCGCCTGCATATCGATCTCGCTCATGGTGAGGGTCTTCCCGGCGCGGTAGTCGACATGGCTCGGCCTCGTTGAAGGCTTCCTGCTGGTGGCGGGTGGCCGGTTGCCGTTCACAAGGCTCGTGGACTGGGCCTGCTGATCAGCACCGTCCCGGCCCGTGTGTCCCGCGGGCTGAGTGGCCGTCCGCCGCTGGGGCGCCGTGACCCCACTCGCCCGGGTCTTCGCCGACACCGGGCGGGTTCGCTGGGACATGCAGCCGAACGAGGCAGGTTCGCCGAGACGTGGACGCGCCGGCCGGGGAGCCGAGTGCGCCACGGAGCGGATTGAGTGAGACTGGGGCTCAGGGTCGTCCAGCTTCAGCGGCATCGGAGCAGGTGGCGTGAGACGGGACAACGACAGCAGTCCTGCGAATACGACACCTGTCGTGCTCGGTCCCACCATTCCGCTCGAGTGGCATAGCGCACTATTGCAAGCGCCTGCTTGCAATAGTTAGCACGGATGGTGCAGGGTGGAGGCATGGCATCGCTCAACGTCGGCAATCTCGGGGAGTACCTGCGGGAGCAGAGGCGCAACGCGCAGCTGAGTCTGCGGCAGCTCGCCGAGGCGGCCGGGGTGTCCAATCCGTATCTGAGCCAGATCGAGCGCGGGCTGCGCAAGCCGAGCGCGGAGGTGTTGCAGCAAGTCGCCAAGGCGCTGCGGATCTCCGCCGAGACGCTGTACGTGCGGGCCGGGATCCTCGACGCCGAGCGGGACCGGGACGAGGTGGAGACGCGGGCCGTCATCCTCGCCGACCCGACGCTCAACGAGCGGCAGAAGCAGGTGCTGCTCCAGATCTACGAGTCCTTCCGCAAGGAGAACGGGTTCGAGATCAAGGCGATCGATGACGATGGCGATCTGGTCGGCGCGCCAGACGCGGACGACGTACCGGTAACAGGTACGACGGATGAGCAGGACACCGCCGTTGATCCGGGCCGCACGGTCGACCCGGTCGGGCCTGCCGACTCGGCCCATCCGGCCGACGGCAGTGCCGCCGGTCAGAACCGCCAGCGCCGCCACAGCGGTCGAAACGGGTCGGAGCGGTCGGAACGGTCGGGGTGACCAGAATGACCCCGTACGACCCGATGACCGCACGATCCACTTGGCCTGCATGACCTGCATGACCTGCAAGAACCGTACGACCTGCAAGAACCGTACGGACTGTAAGACCAGCTGTCCTCCGCGATCCGGCCGAGCACCGCATGGAGCGGCCCGGTCGGCCGCGGAGCAGGAACCAACCCAAAAACCCTCACGCTTCAAGCGATAGCGATTCCGGGAGGACCATCGCCATGGCCATCACTGACGACCTGCGCAAGACCCTCAGCGACCCGACCCCGCTGTACTTCGCCGCCGGCACCGCCGACCTCGCCATCCAGCAGGCCAAGAAGGTGCCCGGCATCGTCGAGCAGCTGCGTGCCGAGGCGCCGGCCCGCATCGAGGCCGTGCGCGGCATCGATCCGAACGCCGTGCAGGAGAAGGCCACCACCCGCGCCAAGGAGGCGCAGGAGACCATCCAGACCAGGGTGACCGAGTTCATCGGCACGCTGGACACCGACCTGAAGAAGATCGGTGAGAGCGCTCAGGACTTCGCCCTGCGCGGTGTCGGCGTTGCCGCCGAGTACGCCGTGAAGGCGCGCGAGACGTACGAGAAGGTCGCCGAGCACGGCGAGCAGACCGTGAAGACCTGGCGCGGCGAGGCTGCCGACGAGATCGAGGAACTGGCCGTGGCCGTCGAGCCGAAGCCGGAGCCGGTCGAGGTCAAGGACGAGAAGCCCGCCGAGGCCAAGGCCGAGCCCGCCACGGTGAAGAAGACCGCGGCCAAGAAGGCTCCGGCCCGCAAGACCACCACCACTACCACCGCCACCGCCAAGAAGACGACGCCGCCCGCGAAGTAAGAGGCGAGACAAGAAGTACGAGATACGAAGCACGAGGTACGAAGCACGAGGTACCAAGCACTACGTACCAAGTAGGCGGCGCTTCCGCGGAAGCAGTTCGCGTACAGGTTGATTACAACGGTCGGGGACTCCGGGCACTATCGGAGTCCCCGACCCGTTCTGCGGGTACGGTGACGGCGTAGAGACGACTCGACTCGGGTGGTGGGCTAAGTGCTGATGTCGGCATTCGGCGGCTTCATGTCGCTGATCTTCCTCGCCATGCTGGCGCTCGGGGTGGTGGCGCTCGTGATGGCCGGCCTGGCCCGCGACGACGCGTACCGTGCCGCGAACAAGCAGAGCAAAATGTTCTGGCTGATCATTCTCGGCGTCACGGTCGCCGTGAACCTGCTGGTGCCGATCATCTTCCTGCAGATCGCCGGGCTCATCGCCACGATCGTCTTCTTCGTGGACGTCCGGCCCGCGCTCAGGGAGGTCTCGGGCGGCGGCCGGGGCGGGCGCAGCGGCGGAAGCAGCAGCGACGGTCCGTACGGGCCTTACAACGGCGGGCGCTGAACCTCGACAGCCGCCCAACGGGTCGGCAAGCGCCAACGGGTCTGCAAGCCCGAATGGGTCGCAAGTCCAAGGCGACGCAAGTCCAAGGCGATGCAAGCCCAACGCAAGCCCAACAGGCCTCGCTAGGCGACGCGGTCCAGCAGCAGTACCGCCACGTCGTCCGTCAGCTCGCCGCCGTTGAGTTCCCGTACCTCGTTCACGGCCGCCCGCAGCAGCTCCTCACCCTGCAGCCCCTGCGCCAGCTGGCGGCGGACCATGTCCACCATCCCGTCCTGGCCGAGCCGCTCCTTGCCCTTGCCGATCCGGCCCTCGATCAGGCCGTCCGTGTAGAGCATCAGACTCCACGCGCCGCCCAGCTCAACCTGCTGGCGCGGCCAGCGTGCGTTCGGCAGGAGCCCGAGCGCCGGGCCGCTGTTCGTGTATGGCAGCAGTTCGGCGACGCGGCCCGGGCGGGCGATCAGCGGAGACGGGTGCCCGGCCAGGCACAGGCCCGCGCGGCGGCCGTCCGGTGCGATGTCCACCGTGCAGAGCGTCGCGAAGATCTCGTCGTTGTCGCGCTCGTGCTCCAGGACCTGCTGGAGCGTCGAGAGCAGCTCGTCGCCGCACAGGCCCGCCAGCGTCAGCGCGCGCCAGGCGATCCGCAGCTCCACGCCCAGTGCCGCCTCGTCGGGCCCGTGACCGCAGACGTCGCCGATCATGGCGTGCACGGTGCCGTCGGGCGTGCGGACCGTGTCGTAGAAGTCGCCGCCGAGCAGCGCCCGCGAGCGCCCGGGCCGATAGCGCGCGGCGAACCGCAGCGAGGAACCCTCCAGGAGGGGCGTGGGAAGCAGTCCGCGCTCCAGGCGCGCGTTCTCCTGCGCGCGCAGCCGGGACTCGGTCAGCCGTCGCTCGGCCGTGTCGGAGCGTTTGCGCTCCACCGCGTACCGGATCGCGCGGCTCAGCAGCCGGCCGTCCAATTCGTCGCGGAAGAGGTAGTCCTGGGCGCCGACGCGCACGGCCTCCGCGCCGCGCTCGGCGTCCTCGGACGCGGTGAGTGCGAGGACGGCGTGCCGGGGCGCGAGCCGCAGTACGTGCTTGAGCGTGGCCAGCTCGTCGTGCGCGCCGTCCGCCCCTGCCGCCTCCTTCGCCTTGGCGGCCACCCGGCCCGGAGCCGTCAGTGCGAGGTCGAGCAGGATGCACTGGACGTCGTCGGTGAGCAGCCGCTCGGCCTCGGTGAGGTTGCGGGCGGTACGGATACGGATCGGCTTGCCGGCCGAGTCGAGCAGTTGGGGAACGCTCAGCGAACGGGCCGGGTCGTCCTCGATCACGAGCAGCGTCAGCGGGGCGGTGCTGCTCAGGGCGTTGCCGCCGTGGACGGTGCCGCCGGTGCCGCCCCTCGTCGAGGGCAGTGACTGGCCGGACAGGGCGCCGGGCGCGGACGCGGCGTTCGCCGGACCGCCGGTTGAAGACGCGGCGTGAGCCTGACCACCTTCCACGGCGGGGATCGCTCTCTGCCGCGGTACGGGTACGGGCATCGTCTGGGTTCCTTCCCTCCCCCCGAGGGCGTGGTGAGTCAGGGGGGTCCTCGACCCACCGACGGGGACCATAGCGTCAGGCGCCGCCATATAGGAATGGCGAACGGCACGGAGCGTGGAAAACAACCAGCGTCATATGCCGCATTGCCTACCGCAATTGGGCACGGTGCGCTCGTGTCCGGGATGACGTACGTCACCCGCCCGGGGTTGAGCGGACGCCCGGAAAGTGCCGAGCGTCACGTGCGGCACATCACGCCGGCGAGTGCGCTCATGCGGACAACTTTCGCTCAACGGGCGTTACGGGCATCCGTCAACGGGCGTTACGGACATTCGCCGACCGGAGTGACGGACATCCGGAGTGACGGATATCCGGAGTGACGGACATTCGGAGTGACGGACATCCGTCGTTACGGACATCTCGCGTTACGGACATCCGTCGTTCGGCCGACGTCACGAGCAGCCCTCACTTGTCGGAAGGTTGGAAGGCCGGGGTTGGAAGGCCGAGGTTGGGAGGCCGGGTCGGAAGGCGCGAGCCCCTGGCCGGTACCTACGACCCACTTGCCGCAACCCGCTGCCTCACGGTCGGACTCGTACGACCCAACGCGCCGGGACGTCGACTCACGTACCGGGACGTCGATTCACGTACCGGGACGTACCACCCCCAGTATCGGCATGGACCCCGCCCCCGCGACCGTCACCGTCCGCCCCGGCCGCGGCGAGTGCACGATCGCGCCGTCGCCGATGTACATCGCGACGTGGCTGGCGTCGGCGTTGTAGATGATGAGGTCGCCCGGGCGCATGCTCTCGACGTCGATCCGGTCGAGCTGCTTCCACTGCTCCTGCGAGGTGCGCGGGATGCCCTGCCCGGCGGCCGCCCACGCCTGCGAGGTCAGGCCGGAGCAGTCGAACGTCTCCGGACCCTCCGCTCCCCACTCGTACGCCTTGCCGATCTGTGCCGTCGCGTACTCCACGGCCTCCTTGCCCTGGGCGGACGCCTTGCCGCTGATCTCGTCGAGGACGCCGGAGCCCAGCCAGGCCGTCTGTGACTTGCGCGCGGCCTCCTGCTCGAGCTTCGCCAGGCGCTTCTTCTCGTCCTTCTCGAGCTGCGACTCGAGCTTCTGCGCGGCGGCGATCTGCTTCTTGACCTTCTTCTTGGCCGCGGCCTTCGCCTCGCGGTTGGCCTCCAGCTTCTTCCACTGGGCCGCCGCGTCCTGCGCGTACTGCTCCAAGTCCTCCTGGGTGCGAGTCATTTCGGTGAGGAGGCCTTTGGTCGCCTGGGCGCCCTCACGGATCCGGCCCGCCCCGTCCAGGAACTCCTGCGGGTCGTCGCTGAGCATCAGATGGGCCTCGGGCGGCAGGCCCCCGCTGCGGTACTGGGCGCGGGCCGCGGCACCGGCGCGGTCCTTCAGCCGGTCCAGCTTCGCCCTGCCCTCGACGATCTCGCGGGCGAGCCCGACGATCTGCGCGGATTGCTGATCGGTCTGCTCCTCCGCCGCGTTGTAGGCGTCCGTGGCGACCGCCGCGTCGTGGTAGAGCATGTCCAGCTTCTTGCGGATCGCTTCAAGGTCCTCGTCGCTCGCGGGAGTTGAAGCCGGAGTCGGTGGTGGCGTGGAAGGAGGTGTCGGCGTCGGACTCGCGAAGGCCGCTCCCGGCGCGGACAGAATGGCCGCCGCGCAGGCCAGGGCCATGGTCGCCGTGGTCAGGGTCCGCTTGCCCGATCCCATGCTCCGTCACCCCAAAGCTGATTTACCGTCAGTAACTTACGGACACTTCGGGGGATGGTGCCATGCCGACGTGCAATGTGACAGAGGTGGACAGGCTCCTGCCCAACTCCGTTCCCCCGTATGGCCCGTCCCCTCGCGGACCCCTCCTGCGACCCCTCTTCTTACGACCCGTCCCCGTCCCTCACTGCCCACTCGGTGATGATCTCCCCCGCCTTCCCCGCCAATGTGACGAACGACGCACCGAGATCGTTCCCCCGCACGTTCCCCGCAGTCCGCGCATTTCCCGCATCCCCTGTGGATCACTGGCAGGGCTTTCCCCGCGGATCGCTGGCAGCGCTTACGGGCAGGGCCTTTCCCTGCGGATCGCTGGCAGCGCTTACGGGCAGCGCTTACCGGCGGGGCGTCAACGCCTCCCACCGCACGGTCACTTCCCCCTGCCGCCAGCGCGTCACGCCGTCCGCGACCGGCCAGTCGGCCGTCAGGTCGTGTACGGCCCGGACCCAGCGTTGCCGGGCGCCGTACGAGGCGTACGGCGCCGCGGCCGCCCACGCGCGGTCGAAGTCGCGCAGGAAGGCGTGCACGGGCTCACCCGGAACGTTGCGGTGGATGAGGGCCTTGGGGAGGCGTTCGGCCAGGTCGGACGGGCGGCCCAGGGAGCCGAGGCGGGTGGCGAACGTGACCGTGCGCGGACCCTCGGGACCGAGCGCGACCCACACGTGCCGACGGCCGATCTCGTCGCACGTGCCCTCGACGAGGAGCCCACCGCGCGAGTTGGCGTGCGCCGGCGCGAGGCGGGCGCACAGCCGTGACCAGACGTCCGCGACCTCCGCCTCGTCGTACTGCCGCAGCACGTTCGCCGCGCGGATCAGTGACGGTCGCTCCGGCAGCGGGATCTCGAAGCCGCCGTGCCGGAACGCGAGCCCCTCGCGCGCGTAGGGCTGCGCGGCCGCGACCCGGGCGGGTTCGATCTCCACGCCCTCCACGCGCGCGCGTGGAGCGACGGTCCGCAGTCGCCGCAGCAGCTCGACCGCGGTCCAGGGAGCCGCCCCGTACCCGAGGTCGACTGCCAAGGGGTCGCCGGCCCTGCGCAGCTCGGCGCCGTGGACGGCGGCGATCCAGCGGTCCATGCGCCGCAGCCGGTTCGGGTTGGTCGTCCCGCGCGTCACCGTTCCCACGGGGGTCGCTGCGCGGGCTGTCATGGGTGCAAGGGTATGCGCCCGCCTGTGGAGGGCACCCGGTGCCGGGGCGGGCCCTCCCCGGGGGCTGCGCCCCCAGACCCCCGCTTCGGCCTGAACGGCCTCGTCCTCGAACTCCCCCACTCTCGGCTTCTCCCCCACTCTCGGCTTCGCTCGAGCGGGGGGACCCCCATGAGCGGGGGGACCCCCACGACGGGCTGGGTGCCCCACGCATTCCGCGCTCGAACGGTTGAGCGACCTGCGGTAATGATTCAGCAAAGAGGAAATGGAGCGGAGTGCTCCGGTGTTTCAAGCCTTGGAGGGCGCTCCACGTCCTCCGTCCGGCATGCCCGCAGCACGGTCCGCGTAAGTCGCAGCAAGGAGGAACGCCACGTGAGCCAGTACGTGAGCAGGCTGGGGCGCCGATCCACGGTGGCCCCGTCGAGGCTGAGGCTGCATCGCAGGCCACGGCGCGTCGCGATGCTCTCCGTGCACACCTCACCGCTGCACCAGCCCGGTACGGGCGACGCGGGCGGCATGAACGTATACATCGTGGAGCTGGCCCAGCGCCTCGCCGCGATCAACATCGAGGTCGAGATCTTCACGCGCGCGACGACGGGGGCCCTCCCGCCCACGGTGGAGCTCGCGCCGGGCGTCCTGGTCCGCCATGTCGACGCCGGCCCCTACGAGGGCCTCGCCAAGGAGGAGCTCCCCGCCCAGCTGTGCGCCTTCACGCACGGTGTGATGCAGGCCTGGGCCGGCCACCGACCCGGCCACTACGACCTCGTCCACTCGCACTACTGGCTCTCCGGGCACGTCGGCTGGCTGGCCGCCGAGCGCTGGGGCGCCCCCCTGGTGCACGCGATGCACACCATGGCGAAGGTCAAGAACGCCGCACTGGCCGATGGCGACTCTCCCGAGCCCGCCGCCCGTGTCATCGGCGAGACCCAGATCGTCCGCGCCGCCGACCGCCTGATCGCGAACACCTCCGAAGAGGCCGACGAGCTCGTACGCCACTACGACGCCGAGCTCGGCAAGGTCGCCGTCGTCCACCCCGGCGTAAACCTGGACCGCTTCCGCCCGGCCGACGGCCGCGCCGCCGCCCGCGCCCGCCTCGGCCTTCCCCAGGACGCCCTCGTACCGCTCTTCGCGGGCCGCATCCAGCCCTTGAAGGCGCCCGACGTCCTGCTGCGCGCGGTCGCCGTCCTCCTGGAAGAGCGCCCCGAGCTCCGCTCGAAGATCGTCGTTCCCGTAGTGGGCGGTCCGAGTGGCAGCGGTCTCGCCAAGCCCGAGGGCCTGCAGAAGCTCGCCGCCCGGCTCGGGATCGCCGACGTCGTGTGGTTCCGTCCGCCGGTCGGCCAGGATCTGCTCGCGGACTGGTTCCGGGCCGCGTCCGTCCTCGTCATGCCCTCCTACAGCGAGTCCTTCGGGCTTGTCGCCATAGAGGCGCAGGCGGCCGGCACGCCGGTGCTCGCGGCCGCGGTGGGCGGCCTGCCCGTCGCCGTACGCCACCAGGAGACCGGCTTCCTGGTGCCCGGCCACAATCCCGTCGACTACGCGCGCGTGCTGGGCGATTTCGCCGACAATCCCGCGCTCGCGGACCGGATGGGCGGGGCCGCCGCCTGGCACGCCAAGTCCTTCGGCTGGGACACGGCGGCCGCGGCCACGGCGGACGTCTACACGGCGGCGATGCACGAGCACCGGCGTCACGTACGCTCCCACCATGGCTGACGTACAGGCTGGCGAACAGCGGGCGGCGCAGGTCATCGAGGAGGTCCTCAAGGACGCCGAACTCGAGTGGGAGAGCCCTGAGCCCGGGAAATTCGTGGTGAAGCTCCCCGGTACCCGCAAGCTGTCGACGACCGTCTCTCTGATCGTCGGCCGGCACTCCCTCTCGCTCAACGCCTTCGTGATCCGGCACCCGGACGAGAACGAGGCCGGCGTGCACCGCTGGCTCCTGGAGCGCAACCTCAAGCTCTACGGCGTGAGTTACGCCATCGACCCGCTCGGCGACATCTATGTGGCGGGCAAGTTCCCACTGGCCGCGGTCACCGCCGACGAGGTCGACCGCCTGCTCGGCTCGGTCCTGGAGGCCGCCGACGGCAGCTTCAACACCCTTCTGGAGCTCGGATTCGCGTCCGCGATCCGCAAGGAATACGCCTGGCGGGTGTCGCGCGGCGAGTCCACGCGCAACCTGGACGCGTTCACCCATCTGACTCAGCGTCCCGCCGACTGACTCAATGGTCCATATCAATTAACCGCTGCGCGACCTCTTCCTCCCAGTGGTGCCCCGTGGCATGCTCACCGCCCACGCACATCTAACGCACATCTGAACGTCATTCACATCCATGGAAACTCCCATTCCTGGAAGGCGGTTCGGACATGAGCAATGGTTGCGAGGGCATCACCAGGCGGTCCCTGCTCGGCGGCGCGACAGCCGCGGCGGCCGTAGCCGCGACGGGCGCCGCGACCGGTGGACCGGCGGCGGCCGCCCCCTCCCGGCGGACCGCGGCCCCCTCCTGGCAGAACGGACCCCTGGTCCGTACGAGCGGCGGCCGACAGCCCACGGGCGAAGTGCCCGCCTTATGGCGGGAGTTCACCCGCGCCCCCTTCTCGCACCCGCAGATCCCGTACGTCGGCAGGGCCGGCCACCGCGCCGGGGCGGCGCACTTCCCCCGCCGCCCCGTCGTGGCCGACGTCCGCGCGTACGGCGCCACGGGGGACGGCTCGGCCGACTCCGCCCCCGCGATCAACCGTGCCGTCGCCGCCGCCGGAAGGGCCGGCGGCGGCACGGTTCTCGTCCCGCCCGGCACGTACCGTATCGACGACCTGATCCACGTCGGCCACTCGAACGTCGTCCTGCGCGGCGCCGGCAGCGGCCGTACGAAGCTGTACGCGACCAGGAACCTCTCCGAGCTGATCGGCGTCTACGGGTCCCGTTACGGCGGCGACAAGTCGTCCTGGTCCTGGGCCGGCGGGCTCATCTGGCTCTGCCCGACGGGCCGCTTCACGAGTCTCACGACCGCCATCAGAGCCAAGGCGTGGCCCTTCGAGGGCTGGACGGGCAACAAGCGCGACGAGTGGGAGACGCTCACGACGGTCGAGCCCGCGGCTCGCGGTTCATGGTCGGTCAAGGTCGCCGACCCCTCCCGTCTGAGACCCGGCCGGCTCGTCCTCCTCCGCCTCGCCGACGACGCCGGCCACACCCTCCTGGAGCACATGGCGGGCGGCGGCCCGGGCCCGGAGGCGTACTACTGGGACGACAAGACAAAGTTGACCAGCTACGTCCCGTACGAGTGGCCCGTGCGCGTCACGCGCGTGCAGGGCAAAAAGGTGACCCTCGAGCGCCCGCTCCCGCTCGACGTACGCCCCGAGTGGGACCCCCGTCTCACCACCCACGTCCCCGCACTGACCGGCGCGGGCGTGGAAGGCCTCACCCTCGAAGCCGTCGAGACCCCGCAGGCCCCGCACCTCCTCGACCGGGGCCACAACGGCGTCACGTTCCAGTGCGCGTACGACTGCTGGGCCGACGACATCGTCGTACGCCACGCGGACAACGGCTTCGGCCTGGTGGCCGCCTCGGCCTGCACCCTGCGCAACACCCGCGTCGCGGGCCGGGGTTCACACCACCCGTACTTCTGCCGCGAGGGCTCGCACGACAACCTCATCGAGGACTTCACGATCGAGCAGCGCACGACCCCCGCCCCCTCCGGCACCCAACTCCACGGCATCAACGTCGAGGGCCTCTCCTCCTACAACGTCTGGTCGCGCGGCGACATGCGCATGGGCACTTTCGACTCCCACCGCGGCATGCCCTTCGCGAACGTCCGCACCGACATCACGGTCACCAACAACGGCCGTCACGGCGGGGACGCGAGCGCCGGGCCCCTCTTCGGCGCACGCTTCACCCACTGGAACATCCGGGTCACCAACGCCCGCGCCGGCCTGATGAAGATCGACGGCCTCGCCCCGTACAGCGCCACCGTCGGCATCAACGAAGTCACCGAGTTCGACCAGATCGACGTACCCGACTTCACCGGAGACCCGCACGGCCGACTGGAGTTGTACGGCACCACGGACGCCGTACGCCCGCGGAACCTGTACGAGGCTCAGCGCGACCTGACGCGGTAGCGCCCCGGGGCGACGCCCACCAACCGCTTGAAGTGGCGGGTGAGATGGGACTGGTCGTAGAAGCCGGTCGCGGCCGCCACCTCGCTCGGCGGATGTCCGTCGAGCAGCAGGCGGCGGGCGCGGTCGACCCGTCGGGACATCAGGTACTGGTGCGGGGCGATGCCGAAGGTGCCGCTGAACGCCCGTACCAGGTGGGCCGGATGGGCGTGCACGAGTTGGGCGGCCTCGTCCAGGGCGAGGCCCTGGACGAGGCGGGCGTCGAGAAGTTCGCGCAGGCTGTGGGCCACTCCGCGGGCGGGACCCGGCCGGTCGTCGGGGAGCCGGTCGAGGAGCCGGGGACGTAGATGGCCGCGCAGGCGTTCGCCGATGAGCGCGAGTCGACTGGCGGCCTCCAGCTCGTCGCCGGGGTGTTCCAGAGCCGTGTGCAACAGCCCGACCCGCCTGCGCAGCACGGGGTCCACCAGGTCGGGGCCGTCCACCGCCGGGCCGATCAGGCTCTCGTCCAGCTGCGTCGCGTCCAGATAGATCACGCGCTTGCGGAAGCCGTCCGGGGTCGCGGAGGAGCCGTTGTGCGGCACGTGCGGAGGCAGCAGCGAGACCGTGTCGTGCGGGGTGCCGTGCTCGTGCCGGTCGAGGTCGTACCGTACGGCGCCGTCGTCGACGATCAGGAGCGTCCACGCGTCGTGTACGTGCATCGGATACGCGTACTCCGTGAAGCGGGCGTGGAAGACCTCCACGACGCCCGGTACGCGCGGGCGCCACGCGGAGACTTCACGCTGGGCCACCATGCAAGAAACGTACAAGACGGGGTCGTACGACGGTCGGCAGTCTCAAGGCATGAGCAGCGAGACCCTTGAGAACGACCAGGCCCCCGCCCAGAACATCGAGGCCCCCATCCGCTTCGACACCAAGATCGCCGTCCTCTTGCGCGAGGACCTGGAGCCCTGGCAACGGCTGAACGTGACCGCGTTCCTGGTGAGCGGGCTGGGATCGGCCGTCCCCGAAGTGGTCGGCGAGCCGTACGCCGACGCGGACGGGACCGCCTACCTGCCGATGTTCCGCCAGCCCGTGCTGATCTTCGAGGGCACCAAGGAGACGCTGACCGCGGCCCACAGCCGCGCCGTCTCGCGCGCACTGCCCCGCTCGCTCTTCACCTCCGACCTGTTCTCCACCGGCAACGACCGCGACAACCGGGCGGCCGTACGGGCCGTGTCCACGGGGGAGTTGGACCTGGTGGGGCTCGCGGTGTACGGGCCGCGGAACGGTGTGGACAAGGTGGTGAAGGGGGCGCGGATGCATCCGTGACGCAGACGTGGGCCGGGCACGAGTCGGGCATGACTCGGGTGGGCTCAGGCCGTGCTGACCTCGGGCTTCGCCGTCACCGGAACCTCCGTGCCGGGTTCGTCCGCCGGCAGCCGCCGCATCAGCAGCCCGTACCCCGTCGCGGCCGCAGTACCGACCACCGCGCACGTGCCCCACAGCCACTGCGCCCCGTACCGGTCGATGACGAGGCCGGACATCAGCGGGGCGACGAGGGCGGCCACGGACCAGGACATCGTGTACATCCCCTGGTATCGGCCGCGGCCGTGGGTGGGGGAGAGGCGGACGACGAGGCTCGACTGGGTGGGCGCGTTGACGATCTCGGCGAGGGTCCAGACGCAGACCGTGAGCGCGAAGACGCCGACCGAGCCGGCGAAGGCGGTGAGCCCGAAGCCGTACCCCGCGAGGAGGGACGAGATGACGAGGAGGTGTCTCGGGTCCCGGTGTTCGATGAAGCGGGTGACCGGGATCTGCAGGGCGACGATGAGGACGCCGTTGACCGCGATCGCCATCCCGTAGTCGGCGGGCGTGAAACCGGCCTCGCCCATCGCCACCGGCAGGCCCACATACCCCTGCTGGAAGATCAGCGCGATGAGGAAGGACAGCCCGACGACGCTCATGAAGCGGCCGTCGCGGAGGACGGTGCCGAGGCCGACCTCCGGGGCCGCCTTCTCGGCCGCGGTGCGCGTCGGCCGTGACTCGGGCAGCTTCACGAAGACGACGATCGCGCACGCCATCGTCATCCCCGCCTCGATGAGGAACCCGGCGAGATAGCTGAACTCGGCGATGAACCCGGCCGCCGCGGCCGAGACGGCGAACCCGAGGTTGATGGCCCAGTAGTTGAGGGAGAAGGCCCGGACGCGGTCCTCGGGCTTCACGATGTCGGCCATCATCGCCTGCACGGCGGGCCGGGACGCGTTGCTCGCCATACCGACGAGGAACGCGACCGCGGCGATCGCGACCGGGTGGTGCATGAAGCCGAGCAGCGCGACGGAGACGGCGGTGGACGACTGGGCGATCAGGAGAGTGGGGCGGCGCCCGAGGCGGTCGGTCATGACGCCCGCGCCGAGGGAGGAGACGACACCGCCGAGGCCGTGGAGTGAGGCGACGAGTCCGGCGTACGAGGCGGAGTAGCCGCGGTCCAGGGTGAGATAGATCGCCATGAAGGTGGCGACGAACCCTCCGAGCCGGTTGACCAGCGTGCTGGTCCACAGCCACCAGAACTCGCGGGGGAGCCCCGAGACGGTCTCGCGGGCGGCACGTCTCAGGGACGTGAGTGACATCGGGATCCCCCCACGGGCGTGTATGTGTCTTAGCCGGCATGTAAGTGGCTTAGCTGCTGAGCAGAACTTACAAACCTGTCGCTGTGGGAGGCCACTCAATTAACAGAAACAGTCAATCGTCCAACCTCCCAGCCGGGCCCATGTCCGACTCCCGGGCGGCCGCGCGAGCGATCTGGGGGTTCCATTACGCTCGGGGCCATGGCCGACGCACCGTACAAGCTGATCCTCCTCCGCCACGGCGAGAGCGAATGGAACGCGAAGAACCTGTTCACCGGCTGGGTGGACGTCAACCTCAACGAGAAGGGCGAGAAGGAGGCAGTCCGCGGCGGTGAGCTGCTCAAGGACGCCGGCCTGCTGCCCGACGTGGTCCACACGTCGCTCCAGAAGCGCGCGATCCGCACCGCCCAGCTCGCCCTGGAGTCCGCGGACCGCCTCTGGATCCCCGTCCACCGCTCGTGGCGCCTGAACGAGCGCCACTACGGCGCCCTCCAGGGCAAGGACAAGGCCCAGACGCTCGCCGAGTTCGGCGAGGAGCAGTTCATGCTGTGGCGCCGCTCGTACGACACGCCTCCGCCGCCGCTGGACCGCGACGCCGAGTACTCGCAGTTCGAGGACCCGCGTTACGCGACGCTCCCGCCGGAGCTGCGCCCCCAGACGGAATGCCTCAAGGACGTCGTCGTCCGCATGCTCCCGTACTGGTTCGACGGCATCGTCCCGGACCTCCTCACCGGCCGCACGGTCCTGGTCGCCGCCCACGGCAACTCCCTGCGCGCCCTCGTCAAGCACCTCGACGGCATCTCGGACGCCGACATCGCGGGCCTGAACATCCCGACCGGCATCCCGCTGTCGTACGAACTCGACGCGGACTTCAAGCCGCTGAACCCGGGCGGTACGTACCTGGACCCGGACGCGGCCGCGGCGGCGATCGAGGCCGTGAAGAATCAGGGCAAGAAGAAGTAAGCCGACGCGGTCAAGCCCCCTACCTGCTGCCTCGCCGCTGGTAGGGGGCTTTTCTCTACCTGCGACCCTTGCCGCGGCGCCGCCCGGTCGGCCGAACCAACGCATGGGATCTCGCGCCAACTCGCGGGATCCATGGGCAAGATGGCCTCATGACCAAGTTCTCCGTACCGTCGAAGCGTCACACCTCCTCGGGCTCCGTGTTGTCCCTCTGGTCGCAGGACTCGGTGCTGTCGATCGGCTCGGTGGGATCGGTGTTGTCCATCGGGTCCGTCGGCTCGGCCCTGTCCGTCGCCTCGGTCGGAAGCGCCCTGTCGGTCGGCTCGATCGGTTCCGCCCTGTCGCGGATCTCAGCCGGATCAGCGCTGAGTACGGGATCACTGTTGTCCGCGCAGTCGCAGTGGTCGGTGCTGTCCTGGCGTTCCTCTCGCGGCTTCCGGTCCGCCGGCGCCGTGGGGGCAGTGGCCGCCGCCCTGCTCTTGGCTCGGACACTGCAGAAGGCGCCCGACGCGAGTGTCTGACTGACGGCCGGCGATCGTCGTGGGCGCGCCGCTCACCGCTCGCACGAAAGGGCCCCGCACCTGAAGCGGGGCCCGTTCGCAGTCGTGCGTTCGTTCGCAGTCGTACGTTCGTACGTGCCCAGCCGTACGTGATCAGCCGTAGGTGACAGCCGTACGCGACCAACCGCACGACGTTCAGCCGTACGTAACTAACCGCACGACATCCAGCCGTACACCGTCAGCCGCACTGGCAAGGATTGCCGGACTGGCACCCGCATCCGCAGCCCGAGCCGCAACCGCAGGCGCCGAAGAGCGGCAGGCTCTTGATTTCGGCGGGCTGCTGGGTCTCGGGTGCCTCGGTCGGGTCGTTCGTGGTGGGGGATTCGGCCATGGGTCCCTCCTCGAAGGCTTGTGCCTACACCCATTGCATCCCCACCCCATCGGGCGCATCAACGGCGCACAGAGGCTCGCACGCTCCCACCAGGAAACGACGCGCCCCCGACTCCGGACCAGCCTGGCCCCTCAGGGGCGCGGGGAACTGCGCGACCAGCCGACCACAAGCCGCACTCGCCACACCCGTTCGTTCCCACCCCCGTAGGCGCCCGCCCGACCGCCGGGGTCTACGCCCCTTCAACCCCGGGCGCGGCCTGAATCTCATCCGCGTGCTCGCCCGTCACCAGGTACACCACCCGGTTCGCCACGGACACCGCATGGTCCGCGAACCGCTCGTAGTAGCGGCCGAGCAGCGTCACATCCACCGCCGTCTCGATGCCGTGCTGCCAGCGGTCGTCAAGGAGGTGCTGGAAGAGGGTGCGGTGGAGGAGGTCCATCGCGTCGTCGTCCTGCTCCAGCTGGAGGGCGAGGTCGACGTCCTTGGTGATGATGACCTCGGCCGCCTTGGCCATCAGGCGCTGCGCGAGCTGGCCCATCTCCAGGATCGTGGCGTGCAGGTCGTGCGGGATCGCCCGCTCCGGGAAGCGCAGCCGTGCGAGCTTCGCCACGTGCTGGGCGAGGTCGCCCGAGCGCTCCAGGTCGGCGGACATGCGGAGCGAGGTCACGACGATCCGCAGATCCGTCGCCACCGGCTGCTGCCGGGCCAGCAGGGCTATCGCCCGTGCCTCGAGCTCGTGCTGGAGATCGTCGACCCTCTGGTCGCCCGCGATCACGGTCTCCGCGAGCTTCAGGTCGGAGTCGAGGATCGCCGTCGTGGCGCGACCGATCGCCGACCCGACCAGTCGGGCCATCTCGACCAGGCCCTCGCCGATCGAGTCAAGTTCCTCGTGGTACGCGTCCCGCATCAGGATGTCCCTCTCTTACGTCTGCTTCGGGGGTTCAAAGGGGGCTCGTGAACCCCACGCTCCCACGATCCGGCTTGAACGCGTCGGTTTCCGACCCCTCAAATGAACCATCGCTGGCCTCCTGGTGAACGCTGGGCGACACCACCTCTTCTCCCAGGTGGGCGCAGGGTGGATCCGGCTCGTACGAAGTGAACCGGCACGGTCTCCAGGGTGAACTCTGGGCGACGAGTGTTCGAGTCGGCCCTCAGACCGCTGTGACGGGGGCCTACAGCGTGCCTAACCTGGGGCCATGGACGTGAACGCGGCGGTCGCCGCAGCGGCAGCGATCGCCGGTGTACTCACCGGTGTCATCGCCACGCTGGCGTTCCGCTGGAGCGAGCGGGAGCAGAAGCGGCCCACCCGCACCTCGCTGCACACGGACCCGGTGCTTCCGCCGGGAGTGGACACGGTCCTGTCCGTGCTCCGCTCCTCCGCCGTCGTACTCGACGAGGCCGACGCCGTGGTCAAGGCCAGCTCGGCCGCGTACGCCCTCGGTCTCGTACGAGGCGGGAAACTCGCCGTCGAGCCGATGCTCCAGATGGCCCGCGACACACGGAGGGACGGGGAAATACGGCAGGTCGAGCTGGACCTGCCGCGGCGCGGCACCGGCCGCGGCGAAGCCCTCGCCGTCTCCGCCCGCGTGGCGCCTCTGGGATCCCGCCTCGTACTGCTCCTCGTCGAGGACCTCACCGAGGCCCGCCGCATCGAGGCCGTACGACGCGACTTCGTCGCCAACGTCAGCCACGAGCTCAAGACCCCCGTCGGGGCGCTCTCCCTCCTCTCCGAGGCCGTCATGGGTGCCTCGGAGGAACCGGAGGCCGTGGAACGGTTCGCCGGGCGGATGCAGATCGAGGCCACCCGCCTCACCAACCTCGTCCAGGAGCTCATCGACCTCTCCCGGGTCCAGAACGACGATCCCCTCGAGGACGCCGAGCCCGTACGTGTGGACGAACTCGTCGCCGAGGCGATCGACCGCTGCCGCCACCAGGCCGGTACGAAACAGATCACCATGGCCTCGAACGTGAGGGCGCCCGAAGGACTCGAACAGGGTGGTGGCGGGCGACGGGCGGGCGGCAGCGCCGATCTGAGTATCTGGGGCAACAGGGGTCAACTGGCCGCCGCCCTGGGCAACCTCGTAGAGAACGCCGTCAACTACTCGCCCGCCCGCACCCGGGTGGGTATTGCCGCGCGCCGGGTGACCGCGCCCGGCGGAGACCTCATAGAGATCGCCGTGACCGACCAGGGCATCGGGATCTCCGACAAGGACAAGGAGCGCGTCTTCGAGCGCTTCTACCGCGTCGACCCTGCCCGTTCCCGCCAGACTGGTGGTACGGGACTCGGTCTCGCGATCGTCAAGCACGTGGCCGCCTCGCACGGCGGGGAGGTCACGGTGTGGAGCTCCGAGGGTCAGGGCTCCACCTTCACCCTGCGGCTGCCGGAGGCGGGTGCGGCCCGCGACCGCGCGACCGGCCACACGCCCGGCCTCGACGAAGAGGACGATGCCGGGCAGCCCGACGGGACGACCACCGTCACATCCCCGTATGAATCGCATCCTGCCCCGGAGGTCCTTCCGTGACCCGAGTGCTCGTCGTCGAGGACGAGGAGTCCTTCTCCGACGCCCTGTCCTACATGCTCCGCAAGGAGGGCTTCGAGGTCGCGATCGCGACCACCGGGCCCGATGGACTCGACGAGTTCGAGCGCAACGGCGCCGACCTCGTCCTCCTCGACCTGATGCTGCCCGGCCTGCCCGGCACCGAGGTGTGCCGCCAGCTGCGCAGCCGCTCCAATGTTCCGGTGATCATGGTCACCGCCAAGGACAGCGAGATCGACAAGGTCGTTGGGCTCGAAATAGGAGCCGATGACTACGTCACCAAGCCCTTCTCCTCCCGCGAGCTGGTCGCCCGTATCCGGGCCGTCCTGCGGCGTCGCGGCGAGCCCGAGGAGGTCACCCCGGCCGCCCTTGAGGCCGGCCCGGTCCGCATGGACGTCGACCGCCACGTGGTCACCGTCTCCGGTTCCAAGGTCGACCTCCCCCTCAAGGAGTTCGACCTCCTGGAGATGCTGCTCCGGAACGCCGGCCGCGTGCTCACGCGCATGCAGCTCATTGACCGGGTGTGGGGCGCCGACTACGTCGGTGACACCAAGACACTGGACGTCCACGTGAAGCGGCTCCGGGCGAAGATCGAGCCGGATCCGGGGGCGCCCCGGTACCTGGTGACGGTCCGAGGCCTGGGTTACAAGTTCGAGCCGTAAACCGGCACCGGACATCTTGAGCACGGCGAAAGGGCGGTACCCCCGGAGAGGGGTACCGCCCTTTCGCCGTGCGAGTACGTGCTCGTACGTCGTCAGTGGTCCGCAGCGGCCTCGTTCGAACCCGGGGCCGTGGCCGTCGCGCTGGACGACGCCGGGTCCGTGGCACCCGAGCCGGCCTCACCGGTCCCGGCCTCACCCGAACCGGCCTCACCGGACTCCGGCTCGGACGGCGAACCCGAGACCGAGTTCGACGGAGACGGCGACCCGGAGGGTGTCCCGGGCGTCTCCGAGCCCGGCGCCTCGGGCATCTCGGTCGGGCCCCACTGGGAGAAGTAGCCCTCGGCCGGCACGACGAACGCCCGCAGCTTCACGTCACCGGTCGTGCTGAAGGTGAAGGTGACCGGCTGCGCGTCACCGTCCGCGAAGGCCTCGCGGCTGCTCTCCAGTACGGCCGAGGCGTTGCCCTTGCCGCCGAGGATCAGCGAACCGCCGGCCGGGACGGTCACCCCGCCGGAGCCCTTCGCGGGCTTGAGCTCGGCCGGCTTGCCGATGCCCTCGACGGTGATCGAGTCCAGCGTCTGGTCGGTGCGGCCGGTGTTGAACAGCGTCGCGGAGACCACGGCCGGGCCCGTCGACTCAAGTTCGGGCTGGGTGATGACGACGGCATTCTGGATCTTGATGTCGCCGACGCTGGTGGCGGCGTTGTCCGGCTTGATCTCCAGCGTCTGGGCCTGGTTGCCGGCCCCGCACGCGGCGAGCGAGGCGATCGAGAACGCAATGGCGGCGGCGGCGAGGGCGCCGCGTCGAAGGCTGCTGCTCACGGCGGCGGCAACTCCTTGAACGTGGGCGAAGCAGAGCGGCTCCGGTATAAAGCCGCCCTAAGGGTCAGTCAGCGGCCTTAGGTTACCGAGCCGTTCCCACGCCACCGCACCCGACCCGCCTCTACGCCCCTCCGGGCAGCGGCCGATACGTTCCACCGGCACCCCACCGGGCACCGCGCCAGGCGGCGCTGGGACCGCAGGTGACGGCCGCTGCCGCATGGTCGGCCTTCTGGTCCCTCTGCTGATCGCTGATATCGAGCGTCTCGCGAGCGCCTCTCGCGAGCGCCTCCGTGGCCCCAATGGGCGCACAGGGTCCGCCATTCACATAAGTAGCTCTCAGTAAGTCCCCCGGGTGGGCGCTTGCGGATTTCCCGTAAGGAATGCATGGGATCCGAGGAATTGATCTTCGGTCGATCTTCGGCCGTCGTGATCAATTCCGGATTCGTCTCGTACCCGACTCCGGTCACCGAACGGAGTAGCGGAAGAGGGGTGCTCGGAACCCGACAAATCCGGACGTTCAGTCACGTGGGCGGGGCTCCGGGGTGTTGTAACGTGCGCGTTTCACCTCGCTCGGAGAGCCGCTCCGACCTGCGAATACCCGCCTTCGCGGCCCCTCCGAAGCACGTTCCTGTCGGGATTGTCAAGCCCCGAGATGTGCCCTGACCTGCGAAAACGCCATTCAGAACGCGCCGTTTCCGTGTTACTCTGGATAGCCACGGAAGGGGTACCTGTCACATGACGTTCAAGGTTGGCGACACCGTGGTCTATCCCCATCACGGGGCCGCGCTGATCGAGGCTATCGAAACTCGCCAGATCAAAGGCGTGGACAAGACCTACTTGGTGCTGAAGGTCGCCCAGGGTGACCTGACGGTGCGTGTGCCAGCGGACAATGCGGAGTTCGTCGGCGTACGTGATGTGGTCGGTCAGGACGGGCTGGACCGGGTCTTCGAGGTACTGCGCGCGCCGTATGCCGAGGAGCCCACGAACTGGTCGCGTCGTTACAAGGCAAATCTCGAGAAGCTCGCCTCCGGCGATGTCATCAAGGTTGCGGAAGTAGTCCGTGACCTGTGGCGTCGTGAGCGCGAGCGTGGACTCTCCGCCGGCGAGAAGCGCATGCTCGCCAAGGCCCGCCAGATTCTGGTGAGCGAGCTCGCCCTCGCGGAGAACACGAACGAGGACAAGGCCGAGGCCCTGCTCGACGAGGTCCTCGCGTCCTGACGCCCGCGTCACGCTCTGATCGCTTTTCTTGACCAGAGGCGGAACGAGCTGTCCGGCGTAACGAAATGCCGCGGTGCCCGATGGCGTAATTACAATCCGTAATTGCTGTCGCCGGGCGCTGCGGCATGCCCATGCCCAGGACGTGTTCACAACGTCTTCTTCGGCGTCGGCGACTTACTTGACTTTACTTCTCGTCTTCTTCGTCGACGTCTTCACACCCGGGCACCGAACGGTCGGAGCGTCTCCCGATACTTGGGCCCGATACTTGGCGTGCCGGGCCCGGGCAGCTGGCTCGACCAGATGTCACGGAAGGGTCCGGTCAAGGCGTCGCGCCCGGCACGCTGTGGCCATACCCATGTCGGCCGAGCACACAAACCTGACAGGAACCGATGTCTGACGATTCGCGCCCCACACCTTCTGGGGCTCCTACCGCAGCCGTGATTCCGGCCGCCGGCCGGGGCATCCGCCTCGGGCCAGGCGCCCCCAAAGCGCTCCGCGCGCTGAATGGCACCCCCATGCTCATCCACGCGGTGCGCGCCATGGCCGCGTCCCGTGCCGTCTCCCTGGTCGTCGTCGTGGCTCCGCCCGACGGAGCCGCCGAGGTCAAGACCCTCCTCGACGCGCACGCCCTGCCGGAGCGGACCGACTTCCTGGTCGTCGCCGGCGGCGACACCCGACAGGAATCCGTACGGCTCGGTCTCGACGCGCTGCCGCCCGGCATCGGCATCGTGCTCGTGCACGACGCGGCTCGGCCGCTGGTGCCTGTCGACACGGTCGACGCGGTCATCGAAGCCGTACGTGACGGTGCTCCCGCCGTCGTGCCGGCGCTGCCCCTCGCGGACACCGTCAAGCAGGTCAAGCCGGCGGACGCGCCCGGGGATCCAGAGCCCGTGGTCGCGACGCCGGAGCGTGCGCTGCTGCGCGCCGTCCAGACCCCTCAGGGTTTCGACCGCGACACTCTCGTACGCGCCCACGAGACCGTCACCGACAACGTCACCGATGACGCGAGCATGGTCGAGCAGCTCGGTCTTCAGGTCGTGGTCGTGCCCGGGCACGAGGAGGCGTTCAAGGTCACGCGTCCGTTGGATCTCGTACTCGCGGAGGCGGTCCTGGCGCGGAGGAGGCTGAACGATGGCTTCTGAGAGTGGAGTGGGGGCCGGAGCTGGGGCCGGGATGCCTTTGCTGCCGCAGGTGGGTATCGGCACCGACATCCATGCCTTCGAAGAGGGGCGGGAGTTGTGGTGTGCGGGGCTGAAGTGGGAGGGGGAGGGCTTCGGACTGGCCGGGCACTCCGACGCGGACGTCGTCGCGCATGCCGCCTGCAACGCGCTCTTCTCCGCGGCCGGGCTCGGTGATCTGGGGCAGCACTTCGGCACGGGACGCTCCGAGTGGGCGGGTGCGTCCGGCGTCACACTTTTGACTGAGGCTGCCCGGATCGTCCGCGACGCCGGGTTCACCATCGGGAACGTGGCCGTCCAGGTCGTCGGGCCTCGCCCCAAGATCGGCAAGCGGCGGGACGAGGCGCAGAAGATTCTGTCGGAGGCGGTGGGGGCGCCGGTCTCGGTTTCCGGAGCCACGACGGATGGGCTCGGGTTTCCGGGGCGGGGTGAGGGGCTGATGGCGGTGGCTACGGCGTTGGTTGTACGGGTGGGTTGAGGGCTGGGTTCCTCGCTCCCGTCGCCCCTGCCCGCGACGGGGGCCGGGCAGGGGCGACGCGGGCGAAGAAAACCCCACGAACCGTCGCGGGGCACGGCCCACCGCCCACTACCCTGGAGGGGTGACTATTCGCCTGCACGACACCAGCGCCCGGCAGATCCGTGACTTCGTCCCGCTCTCAGCGGGCTGCGTCTCGATCTACCTGTGTGGTGCCACCGTGCAGGCCGCACCGCACATCGGGCACGTCAGGTCGAACCTGAACTTCGACATCATGCGCCGCTGGTTCGAGTACCGCGGCTACGACGTGACGTTCGTCCGGAACGTGACGGACATCGACGACAAGATCATCAAGAAGGCGGCCGAGCAGAACAGGCCGTGGTGGTCGATCGGTTACGAGAACGAGCGGGCGTTCGACGACGGCTACACGGCGCTCGGCTGCCTGCCGCCCACCTACGAGCCGCGGGCGACCGGCCATGTGACCGAGATGGTCGAGATGATGCGCACGCTCATCGAGCGCGGCCATGCGTACGAGGCGGACGGCAACGTCTACTTCGACGTGCGCTCGCTGCCGGGCTACTTGTCGCTGTCCAACCAGGATCTGGACGAGCTGCGTCAGCCCTCGGGTGACGGCGAGACCGGGAAGCGGGACCCGCGGGACTTCGCCATGTGGAAGTCCGCCAAGCCCGGCGAGCCGAGCTGGGAGACGCCCTGGGGGCGCGGCCGGCCCGGCTGGCACCTGGAGTGCAGCGCCATGGCGCACAAGTACCTGGGCAGCGAATTCGACATCCACGGCGGCGGGATCGACCTGATCTTCCCGCACCACGAGAACGAGATCGCCCAGGCCAAGGCCTTCGGCGACGAGTTCGCGCGCTACTGGGTGCACAACTCGTGGGTGACCATGAGCGGCGAGAAGATGTCCAAGTCGCTCGGCAACTCGGTCCTCGTGAGCGAGATGGTCAAGCAGTGGCGGCCGATCGTGTTGCGCTACTACCTGGGCACCCCGCACTACCGCTCCACCATCGAGTACAGCGAAGAGGCGCTGCGCGAGGCCGAGTCGGCGTTCGCGCGGATCGAGGGCTTCGTGCAACGGGTGGTGGAGAAGGCCGGCGGAGCCGTCGAGCCCGCGACCGAGGTGCCGCCCGGCTTCGCCGAGGCGATGGACGACGACCTGGGCGTGCCGCAGGCGCTCGCCATCGTCCACACCACGGTCCGGCAGGGCAACTCCGCGCTGGCCGCCGACGACAAGGAGGAGGCGGTCGCCCGGCTCGCGGAGGTCCGCGCCATGCTCGGCGTCCTCGGCCTCGACCCCCTCGACCCGCACTGGGCCGGTGAGTCCGACCGGGGCGAGGATCTGCACGGGGTCGTCGACAGTCTCGTACGCCTGGTTCTCGACCAGCGCGAGGCGGCCAGAACCCGTAAGGACTGGGCCACCGCCGACGCCATCCGCGACCAGCTCAACCAGTCCGGACTCGTCATCGAGGACGGCCCCCAGGGGCCGCGCTGGAGCCTCGGCCCGCGCTGAGCGTGCGCCGACCCAACGACCGATCCTCGATCGATTCCTTGATCGATTGTGCCGCCCGGCCATCCGGGCGGCACACTTCATAGACGTACGACACAGACGTACGACGACGCACGACACTTTCAGAGACGTACACACGCACGCTTTCTCACAGACGGGTAGGTCATGGCCGCTAACAACCGCCGCATGTCCGGCAAGAAGGGCGCGCAGGTCGGCAGTGGCGGCCAGCGACGCCGGGGCCTGGAAGGCAAGGGCCCCACCCCGCCCGCCGAGGCGCGCAAGGGGCACAAGAAGAACCGCATCACCACCGCCAAGGCGAAGCAGGCCGTGCGCCGCCCCGCGCCGCGCGGCGGCCGCGGCGGCAAGGGCACGTCCGAGATGGTCGTCGGGCGCAACTCCGTCGTCGAGGCGCTGCGCGAGGGCGTGCCCGCCTCGATGCTGTACGTGCAGCAGTTCATCGACAACGACGAGCGGGTGCGCGAGGCGCTCCAGCTCGCCGCGGAGCGCGGCGGCATCCACCTCATGGAGGCTCCCCGCCCCGAGCTCGACCGCATGACCAACGGGCTCAACCACCAGGGCCTCGTGCTCCAGGTCCCGCCGTACGAGTACGCGCACCCCGAGGACCTCGCCGCCGCCGCGTACGACGAGGGCAAGGACCCGCTGATCGTCGCGCTCGACGGTGTGACGGACCCGCGCAACCTCGGCGCCGTCGTCCGCTCCGTCTCCGCCTTCGGCGGCCACGGTGTCGTCGTGCCCGAGCGCCGCGCGGCCGGCATGACCGCCGGCGCTTGGAAGACGTCCGCCGGCGCCGCGGCCCGCACGCCCGTCGCCCGCGCGTCCAACCTGACCCGCGCCCTTGAGGCGTACAAGAAGGCAGGCCTCGTCGTGGTGGGTCTCGCCGCCGACGGTGAGGCCGAAGTCGGCGACCTGGAAGCCCTTTCGGGCCCCGTCGTCATCGTCGTCGGCAGCGAGGGCAAGGGCCTGTCCCGACTCGTGGGCGAGACCTGCGACTTCCGGGTGCGGATTCCGATGCCGGGTGGCGCGGAGTCGCTGAACGCCGGTGTGGCGGCGGGAGTTGTGTTGTACGAGGCCTCGCGGCGGCGAGTCTGAGGCTTGTCGGGCGGAGTGCGGGGACGGGTCGAAAGCGCGTCCCCGCACGGTGATCCGAATGGTGATCCGGATCGTGATCCGCATGGTGATCGGGATGATGATCCGGATGGTCAGGGCGTGTCCCGGTAGGGCGTTACGGATGTTCGAGGTGATCTTGACGCGGTCCGGACAGATCGGCCGAGTCAAAGCAGTGTCCTAACCACATGTCACTCGGTTAGTTGAGTGTGGACACCAGAACACCCCGCACACCCACGGGGGACCGCTCGTTGGGATTCGACGACGCTCCCGCGCTGAGCATGGTGAAGGTGCCGAGCGATCCGGCGCAGGTCATCGTCAATCATGCGAGCTTCCGCGTGCAGCTGGGCACGGCATCGCGGGCCCGGCCCCCACGTGCCGAGCGCAACTCGAGCGCCGGCGACAACACCGCGCGCATCCCCGTCGTCGGAACCGCCGCAGGCACCCGCCGCCGCGCGCCCGTCGTCTGGAGCGGGAAGTCCGCCCCCGACGACACCGGCGCCACCCGGCTGCTACAGGCCGTGCGGAACACGAGCCTGCGACACGGCGCCCAGGACCCGGTGGGCGACGCCGGCGCGACGCAGGTCATCCCGCGCGTCGGCGAGGACGACCAACTCGGTTACGACATCGACGCCACCGTGGAGACCCCGAGCGTCCGAGGCCCCGGAACCCGCCTCCTGCCCCAGATGCGCTCAGCGGGCAGTGCGTACGAGGAGATCGAGGAACCCCCGTACGCGGAGGCCGAACTCGACGACCCGTACGAGGACGAGAGAGACGGCGAGCACGGGGACGGCGGGCCGACCAAGCGGTACGGCACCGCCCCCGTGCGGCACGGGTACTACCCCGGGCGCCGGATGAACCTCGGCGTCGTCCTGCTCCCGCTGCGCGTCTTCCTCGGCTTCATCTCCATCTACGCCGGCATGGGCAAGCTCTGCGACCCCGTCTACTTCGACGGCGGCGAACGCGGCTCCATGGTCAAGTGGCTGAATTCGCTGCATCCTTGGGCCCTCGCCGAGCCACTGCGCGAGTTCGCCCTCCAACACCCCGTCGGCGCCGGACTCCTCATCGCCTTCTTCCAGGTGATCGTCGGCGTCCTCACCGTCCTGGGCCTGTGGCAGCGGGTCGCCGCCGTGGTCGGCGCCCTGCTGTCGGCGGCGCTCCTGCTCACCGTCAGCTGGAAGTCCGTCCCCGTCTACGACGCGCCCGACATCATCTACCTCGCCGCCTGGTCCCCGCTGATCATCGCGGGTGCCCCCGTCTACTCCATCGACGGCCGCCTCGCCGGCGAGGCCTGGCGCAGGCTCGGACCGCGCGTCGAGATCTGGGAGCTCCGGCGCCGCGTCCTGCGCCGCGGCGCACTCGTCGCGACCATCGTCGTCGGACTCACGCTGCTCATCGGCTCGTTGCTCGGTGGCGCCGTCCGCGACTCCGACCGCGTGGTCGTCCCGGGTCCCGGCGAGGCCCCGCGCAACGAACTGCCCGGCTCTCCGCTCCCGGAGGAACCGGGCAAGCGTCGGCAGAAGGAGAGCCCCTCGGCCGCCAACTCGCCCACGCAGGGCGCGACTTCGGCGAGCCCCTCGGGTGCCGCGAGCACACCGGGCACGGCCCGCGAGACCGCCACCGCCGGCCCCGGCCGGCCGAGCCAGACCCAGGGCGCCGTCCAGGTGCCACCCCGGCAGTCGGCCCCGCCGCAGGCCCCCAGCACCAGCGCCGGCCCGTCCTCCACGGGCGGCACCACCGGCGGCACCGGCTCGGGAGGCGGCTCCGGCGGCCCCTCGGACGGTGGCAGCGGCTCCGGCGGCTCCGGCGGCTCGGACCAGCTGGTGGGCGGCCTGCTGGGGTAGGCACCCCGGGGTCGTACCTCTTGGGTAGCACCTTGGGTATCACCGTCAGGCAGGTACGTGGATGGGGCCCCGCACTTCACCAGTGCGGGGCCCCATCGGCGTACGGGAGAAAGCGGCTGAGCCCGGGCTTCGTACGGATGCGTTGCTCAGCGTTCCTCAACGCCCCAGCGCCGCCAGCTCCTTCGCCGCCTCCGTGAGGTCCTTCGCGGTGTCGATGGCACGCCAGTACGCGCCCTGCGGAATCGGAAAGCCGGCCAGCCGGCGCTCGCGGGCCAGCCGGGGGAACGTCGTGCGCTCGTGGT
Organism: Streptomyces sp. 2A115; assembly: GCF_052245575.1. Lineage (NCBI taxonomy): Bacteria > Bacillati > Actinomycetota > Actinomycetes > Kitasatosporales > Streptomycetaceae > Streptomyces > Streptomyces sp. 2A115. The sequence continues at coordinate 88,247 of NZ_JBQQCG010000020.1, forward strand.
CGCCTCGGTCGGGCAGCAGGGCGGCGAACTCGGGGGAGAAGACGTAGACGCCCGCGTTGATCCCGTACGCGGTCGGCGGGGACTCGATGAAGTCCGTGATGTGACCGAAGTCGTCCGTCTCGACGGCGCCCCACGGAATGCGGGGGCGAGCCAGCGCGAGGGTCGCCACCGCATCGCGCTCGGTGTGGAAGTCCGCCATCTCACGCAGCGAGAAACGGGTCCAGATGTCGCCGTTCGTCGCATACCAGGGGCGGTCCGGGTGAGGCAGGTGCTTCGCGGCGAACTTGAGGCCGCCGCCGCGGCCCAAGGGCTCCGTCTCGACCACAGTGGTCACGGAAACGGGCAGGTCGGTCGACTCCAGCCAGCGCTGGAGGACTTCCGCGAGATGGCCGCACGAGACGACGACGTCCGTGACGCCCTCCTCGGCGAGCCAGGTCAGCTGGTGGCCGATGATCGGGGTCCCGGTGCCGGGAATCTCGACCATCGGCTTCGGACGGTCGTCGGTGTAGGGACGCAGCCGGGAGCCCTGGCCGCCGGCCAGGACGACGGCTTGAACGGGGCGCGACGCGGCGTTCGGATCGGTCATGACCCGAACTGTACGTGGCGCCCCGCGGGATGAGTGGGTGGGGATCTGTGGGCTGCGCGGCCTTGTGGGCCCCGGGTCGGTGGGGGCTTGGCGCGCAGTTCCCCGCGCCCCTGACGGGGCCCCGCACGCCCTGCCGTGTGCCCTCAGCTGTGCTGGGCTGCTACGCCCGTGGCGAAGGATGTGTCGCAGACCGGGCGTGCGTACGACTGGGCGCGGGACGGGCCGTACGTGCGGACGGCGGCGCGACCCAGTGCGCGGGCGATGGAGACGCAGTGCCTGGCGAGCGACGGCCGCCCGTTCACGGCCTCCTGGAGGTGCGTGAGGGCCACCCCTGGGTTCTTCTCCTGGAGCTCGACCAGAAGTTTGTCGCGCAGCACGTCGTGCGGGGCGCGGGAGGGGGCACGCTTCGAGACGTCCTGGGCGGATGCGGCGAGCACCGAGGCCGAGGAACTGTTCCCCGACCAGTTGACTCGGGTGACCGCGAGAGTCCCGGACAGCACCAGGACGACGGGCAGAACGAGGGCGAGAGTACGGCCGATCCGGCGGGCCGGACCGCGGCCGTGCTGTGTCGGGCGGCCGGCGGGGCCACGGCCGTGTCGCGTCGAGTGGTTAGTGGAGTGCTTCACGCGAGTGAGGGTAGCGCGGGGTGATGATTTGGCGACATTTAGTAATCAATTCGAGGGACGAGTAAACACCCATTTTCGAGTTTGATGTTGACGCACAGGTGTCGAAATGACCGATCTGCCGGGGTATTTGTCGACAACGAAGAGGGCCCCGCAGCAGCCTGCGGGGCCCTCTTCGTCAACCTGGGTGAAATCTCCGGGATTTGGTCAGTCGGTGAGGCGCTCACCGGTCGACGTCGAGAACACGTGGGTCTCGCCCGCACGCGGCACGACGTGCAGCGTGGCGCCCTTCTCGGGGACCGCGCGGCCGCTGACACGGACGACCAGGTCCTTGAGGTCGTCGCCCATCTTGGAGCTGCCGTAGACGTAGCCGTCGGCGCCGAGCTCCTCGACGACGTTCACGGAGACCGCGAGGCCCGCCGGGGCGTCCTCGGTCTCCTTCGACAGGGAGCTGGCCGCGGCACCGTTCTGCTCGACGATGTCGAAGTGCTCCGGGCGGACGCCCACCGTGACGGTCGTGTCACCCCTGTCCGAGGCGGCCTTGAGGGCCTCTCGGTTGACCGGCACCACACTGTTGCCGAACTTCACGCCACCGTCGGTGATCGGGACCTCGACCAGGTTCATGGCCGGGGAGCCGATGAAGCCGGCGACGAAGAGGTTGGCCGGACGGTCGTACATGTTGCGCGGCGAGTCGACCTGCTGGAGCAGACCGTCCTTGAGGACCGCCACCCGGTCACCCATCGTCATGGCCTCGACCTGGTCGTGCGTGACGTACACGGTGGTGATGCCGAGACGGCGCTGCAGCGACGCGATCTGCGTACGCGTGGAGACACGGAGCTTGGCGTCGAGGTTCGACAGCGGCTCGTCCATGAGGAACACCTGGGGCTCACGCACGATGGCGCGACCCATGGCGACACGCTGACGCTGACCGCCGGAGAGCGCCTTCGGCTTGCGCGCCAGGTAGTCGGTGAGGTCGAGGATCTTCGCCGCGTCCTCGACCTTCTGGCGGATCTCGGCCTTGTTGACGCCGGCGATCTTGAGCGCGAAGCCCATGTTGTCGGCGACCGTCATGTGCGGGTACAGCGCGTAGTTCTGGAACACCATGGCGATGTCCCGGTCCTTCGGCGGCAGGTGCGTGACATCGCGGTCACCGATGTGGATCGAGCCGGCGTTGACGTCCTCGAGACCCGCGAGCATGCGCAGGGAGGTGGACTTTCCACAGCCGGAGGGACCGACGAGGACGAGGAACTCGCCGTCCGCGACGTCGAGCTCGAGCTGGTCGACGGCGGGCTTGTCGCCACCCGGGTAGATGCGGGTCGCCTTGTTGAACGAGACAGTGGCCATGGTGAGGGGCCCCCTTCACCGGCAGGAACGTGCCGGACGATCCGTTGTAAAGGTGGTGAGCCACTACGGAACGGCCCGTAGTGGTGTAGTCCACGTGAGCGGACTGGGTCAGGACGCTACCCCGCGTTCACTCGATCTGTCAGTACTCCGGGGGCTGTGAAGTTCGAGGAAATTTTCGACAGGACCCCGCTGTGACGTGGGTACACTGCTCGGGCGTGCCTGCGTGCACGCACCCCGCACGCACGCGTGCAGGCCTCCTTAGCTCAGATGGCCAGAGCAACGCACTTGTAATGCGTAGGTCGTCGGTTCGAATCCGACAGGGGGCTCTCGACACCAGGGGCGACCCGCCGGATCCGGCAGGTCGCCCCTTGGCGTGCGGCCCGGTCCGTGCGTCCCACCTCGCACTCGACAGGGTGGAGAAGCCGTCGGAGTGCTCCAACTCCGCCGCCAAATCCGACTAATGGGCCCCAGAGACGCCCATGTTTAACTAGTCGGCATGAGTAGCACACGCCTGTTCGTCCTCGGGACCCTCGCCAAGGGCAGGCCGATGCACGGCCATCAGATCCGCCGTATGGCGCAGCTCGACCGCACGGAACTGTGGACCGACATCAAGCCGGGCTCGCTCTACGGTGTGCTGCACCGGATGGAGGCCGAGGGCATCATCACGGCCGTGCGCAGTGAGCAGGAGGGCAACCGGCCGGAGCGCACGGTGTATGCCATCACTGACGAGGGCCGTACCGAGCTCAGGTTCCTTCGCGAGAAGGTTCTGCGGGACACCAAGCTGCGCCCCGACCCGATCGACTTGGCGTTGCAGAACGCCCAGGACATGAGTGCGGAGGAGTTGCGCGCGATTCTGGAGGATCGGCGTGCGGCTGTGGCGGGTCAGTTGGAGTCGTGGCGTCATCTGCAGAGTGCGGCGGCGCCGCATATCGCCGGGTTGGAGCGGATCATTATTCGGCATACGGAGACCCGGCTTCGTGCGGAGCTCGACTGGCATGACGAGCTGTTGGAGCGGCTGCCGGAAGTGCTGGAGGAGATGGCCGAGTTGGCCCGGTCGGCTGCTGAGTCGACTGGCTGAAAGCGGCGCTGATCAGGGCGGATCACCTTCGGGTGGCCGCCCTTTCTGCTGTCCGCGTTCGTTCACGCGACTAGACGCACACGGTTACTCTTGGAAAATCACTCGCACATGAGTAATCTCTTGTTGGGGGGAAGGCCTGGACCGGAGCCGCTCCCGTACTGCACCGCAGACCATGGAGAGGTGCCCGATGGCTTCCGAGGCCACCAGACGACAGAGCAACCCCTGGATCGCGATGACGATCCTGTGTGCGGGGCTGTTCGTGACCGTTCTCGATACGACGATCGTGAACGTGGCGATCCCCAGCATCATGGCCGACCTCGGTGCGGGGCTGGATCAGATCATGTGGGTCATCTCGGCCTATGTACTCGCCGTCGCCGTGCTGATCGTCACCGCCGGGCGCCTGGGTGACATCGTGGGGGCGCGGACGATGTTCCTCATCGGGCTTTCGGTGTTCACGGTGGGGTCTCTGCTGTGTGCGCTGGCGACGTCGCCGATGCAGCTGATTCTGTTCAGGGCGGTGCAGGGCGTCGGTGCGGCGCTGCTGACGCCGCAGCCGATGACGCTGATGATGGCGATGTTCCCGCCGGAGAAGCGCGGTGTGGCCGGGACCGTGTGGGGTATCTCCGCCGGGGTTGCCGCGGCCGTCGGGCCGACGCTGGGCGGTCTGCTCGTGACCTGGGAGGGCTGGCCGTGGATCTTCTACATCAATGTGCCGGTCGGGGTCGTGGCGTTCGTGCTGACGTTGAGGTATGTGCCGGATCTGCGGTTGGCTGAGCGGCCGTCGCTCAATCTGTCCGGGGTCGTGCTGACGAGTCTGGGCTTGCTGGGGATCACGTTCGGGCTGCTGGAGGGCGAGCGGTACGGCTGGGGGACGGTCACCGGGTTCGTGAGCATTCCGCTGGTGATCGCGGCCGGGGTCGCGCTGCTGGTGGTGTTCGTGTTCACGCAGGCCAGGGTGGGGAAGAACGCGCTGGTTCCGCTGTCGCTGTTCCGGATGCGGAATTTCTCGCTGGCGTCGGCGGCGGGACTGGCGATCTCGCTGGGGCTGACCGCGATGTGGGTGACGCTGAGTATCTACATGCAGTCGGTGCTTGGACTGTCGCCGTTGCAGACGGGGTTGGCGTTGGCGCCGGCCGCTCTGGTGATGTTCCCGGTCTTCGGGATCGGGGGGCCGATCATCGACCGGACCGGAGGCAAGTGGTTCCTGGTGTCCGGGCTGGTGATCTTCGCGCTGGCGGCCGGGTACGTGGTGTTGATGGCGCGGGACGAGAGCAGCTTGTGGCTGATGATGCCCGGGGTGTTGATGGCGGGTGTCGGGCAGGGGCTGGTGTTCGCTCCGCTGGTGTCCATCGCGATGTTCGAGGTGCCGGAGAGTGACAGGGGGGCTGCCTCCGGGGCGTTCAACGCGATTCGTCAGACCGGGTTCGTGATCGGTGCCGCGGTCGTGGGGGCGTTGCTGGAGGGGCGGCTCGCCTCGGCTCAGGGCGATGGGGTGAGCGTGCGGGACGCGTTCGCCGATGCGATGGTGCCGACGTTGAGCGTGGTCGTCGTGGTGTTCGCGGTGGTCGCGTTGGCCAGTCTGAAGGTGACGCGTCCGGTCCGGAAGGACGTGGTCGAGGCTGAGGGTGACGTCGAGGCTGGTGGCGATGCCGACGCGGATGTCGGTGTGGTGACCGCTTGATCGGTTCGTTCGATGGGCCGGGGCCGGTCGGCTCCGGCCCATCGTCCTGTGGGCGCTGTTCCGGTAGGCAAGGCGGTTCGCCGGACAGGCTCTGTATCCGCTGAGGACCTATGGCGAACCTGCTCTGGATGGTCGGTGGACACGGCTGTGGAACTGTTCCACCAAGCCGAAGAAGGACCAGCGGGGGAATTTCCGTCATGGCTTTTGCAGATCAGCCGCCCAGTCTCATCAGACCTGGAGAAAAAACCGAGTGTGAGTTCACGCTCGAGGAACTCATCGAACTGATCGAAACCCACGCAGGTGAGCCCGACGAGGGCGAACTCGATGTGACCGTGGTCGATGTCCTGTTCCAGGAGCTCGGATACGACTCCATTCGATTGCTCGAGGTCATCAGCCAGATCAAGCAGCGTTACGGGCTCGATCTCGCCGAGGAGATCCTCGCTGAAATGCGTACCCCCCGGCAGATTCTGGACGCGATCAACGGACTTCTACGATCTCGCGAGCACGATGGAATGAGGACCGCAATGACTGTACAGATGTCCCCCGACGCGGACGCGTTCGACCTGAGCCACAACGACGCGTCGTCGCTCCACGCTCAGCAGTTGCTGCTCCTGGCGTGTGGAGGCCGGCTCGCTCGCGTGGTCTACGCGCTCGGTGAGCTCGGCGTCGCCGATGTCGTCGCCGACGGCCCGCTCGACATCGACACGATCGCCGAGAAGACCGGCGCCCACGCGGACTCGCTCTACCGCGTCATGCGCTGCGCGGCGTCGGTCGGCATCTTCGTCGAAGGCCCGACCCGAACGTTCGGCCTCACCCCGCTGGCCGACGGCCTGCGCTCGGACAATGCCAACGGTGTGCTGCCGTTGGTGAAGTACAACAACATCGAGCTGACGCATCGTCCGTTCGACGAGATTCTGCGCAGTGTCAAGACCGGTGAGCGTTCCTTCGAGCGCACGCTCGGCGTGTCGTTCCCCGAGTACCTGTCGGCGAATCCTGAGGTCGGCCGCTTCTTCGACCAGTTCATGTCGTTCTGGAGCCGCCAGTTCGTCGAGGAGGAGCTGGAGCAGTACCGCTTCGAGCGTTTCTCGAGCCTGGCCGATCTGGGCGGTGGCGATGGGTTCTTCCTCGCGCAGGTCCTCAAGCGCAATCCGGAGATGACGGCGTACCTGTACGACTATCCGAGCGTGGTGGCCAAGGCTGCTCCGTTGCTGGAGGAGTTCGGTGTCCGTGACCGCGTCCAGATCGACGGTGGCGATCTGACCGGGGCCGACGTCCCCGCCGGCTATGACGCCTACCTGCTCAAGGCGGTGTTGCACTGGCAGAGCGATGAGCAGGCCGAGGGCATCCTCAGGCAGATCCGTCGGAGGATGGGCGACGACTCCGACGCGCGCCTGCTGGTGTTCGACTCGGTCCTGGACCCGGGCAACGCCTGGGACCACGGCAAGTTCCTGGACGTGGACATGCTGGTCCTGTTCGGCGGGCGTGAGCGCACTTTCGAGGACTGGACTGCCTTGTTGCGGCGCGGCGGCTTCGAACTGGTCGGTCAGCCGAATGTTTTCCACTGGACTCTCCTCGAGGCCAGGCCGGTCTGATCTCGCTCGTCCCGTTTGTTTTCCGCGGATCGCAGGAGGAGGAATTCATGACGATGGCGGGGCAGTTCGGTGCGGAAGCGCTGAAGGAAATTCTCATCGCGAATCTCGGTGTGGACGATGATGTGATCGAGAGCGCCTGGGACAGTAATCCGGCCGAGCTTGGGGTCGATTCGATCGGCATTCTCGAGCTCCAGGCCGTGGTTAAGGACCAATTCGGGATCGTTCTCCCGGAGACCACTCACGAACTGTCGCTCAGTGGGATCGTCGAGCTGGTGGCGATGGGTTTGAAGGAAAAGGAAACCGCCTGATGTCTTCGCAGACCGACAACTCTGTATTCATAGACGCGCCGTTTGACCTCGTGTGGGACATGACCAACGACGTCCGGTCGTGGCCGAACCTGTTCACCGAGTACGCCTCGATCGAGGTCCTGAACGAAGAGGGCGCCACTGTCCGTTTCCGGCTGACGATGGTGCCCGACCCGGACGGGTCGGTGTGGAGCTGGGTGAGTGAGCGGACCTCGGACAGGGAGGCCCGGACCGTGCGGGCGCATCGTGTCGAGACGGGCCCGTTCGAGTACATGCGGATCAACTGGGAGTACGCCGAAGAGGCCGACGGTGTCCGTATGCGCTGGCAGCAGGACTTCGAGCGCAAGCCCGACGCGCCGTTCACCATCGAGGCCATCACTGAGCGGATCAACAAGAACTCGCTGATCCAGATGGCCGCGATCAAGTCCAAAATCGAGGCGGCCGCGCGCAAGGTCGACGCCTGACGCCTGACTCCTGACGGCTGGAGCGGCTCGCCCGCCCGGTTCCCGACAGCCGTCCCGCCCCGGGCCGCAGACCTGTGCGGCCTCCCTCCGCGGGCCTCGCCCGGTGTCCGCGACTCATACGCGAGCCGGCGAGGCCGGCCCCGCGGCGCACCCGCCCCCTGCCGCCGGACACCGAGCGGTAGGGGCGGTCCGGTCCGCGCCGCGTGGCCCGGTCAGCCCATTCCCCCGAGTGGGCTGACCGCCCCCGCCTCCCCGTGCCGTCCCGACCTGTGCTGCCCGTCCTGCGCCGTCGCGCCCACCGGGCTTCCGAGTCCGTATCACCGTCCAGGTTCACCAGCCCACTTGCCGGGAGGAAGCATGACCGCCGTCTGCACGATGCACGAGTGGTTCGCGGTGAGCGTGGCCGCGTACCCGGACGCTGTCGCGCTGGAGGTGGCCGGGAAGTCCTTCACCTACGCCGAGTTGGACCGCGTTGTCGGTGGTATCGCGGCGGACGTTCTCGCTGCCGTGTCCGCGCCGGAGGTCGTCGGCCTGCACGCCGACCGGTCGTTGACCGCGTTCGCCGGCTATCTCGCGATCCTGCGGATCGGCGCCGCCGTGGTGCCGCTGCACCCGGCTTGGCCGAGCGCGCGAACCGAGGCTGTCATCGCCGCCGCGGGCATTCCGGTCGTTTTGGCGGACGCCGCGCTCGAGGTCTCCGTGCCGGTCGTGCGGCACGATCCGGCCGCCGGGCCGAGCGCCGCCGCCGGGCCGAGTGCCGTCGCGGAGCCGCGTCCGGCCGATGTCGACGACACCGCCTACATTCTCTTCACGTCCGGGTCGACCGGCAGCCCCAAGGGCGTCCCCATCACACACCGCAATGTCGACGCGTTCCTGCGGTACGTCATCCCGCGGTACGAGTTGGGGCCCGGCTGCCGGGTCAGCCAGACCTTCGACCAGACCTTCGACCTGTCGGTGTTCGACATGTTCGCGACGTGGGGCTCCGGGTCTGCGCTTGTCGTTCCGGGCCGGGGAGAGCTGCTTGCCCCGGCCCGGTTCGTGGCCAGGACCGGTGTCACGCACTGGTTCTCGGTGCCGTCGGTGATCTCGATGTCCGCTCAGCTCGGCCGACTCGCGCCGGGCGCGATGCCCGGTCTGCGCTGGAGCCTGTTCTGCGGGGAGGCGCTGACCGTCGACCAGGCGGCCGCCTGGCGGGCCGCCGCGCCCGGCAGCGTGCTGGAGAATCTCTACGGCCCGACCGAACTGACGCTGAGCATCACCCAGTTCCGGCTTGCCGCCGGAGCGGCACACTGGCCGAGGTCCGCCAACGGCACCGTGCCGATCGGCGAGGTGTATCCGGGGCACGAGGCGATCCTCATCGGTGAGGACGGCCGCGCGGGCGACTTCGGCGAGCTGTGTGTGCGCGGGCCACAGCGGTTCGCCGGTTATCTCGACGCCGGCAACAACACCGGCCGGTTCATCGAGTTCGACGGCATCACCGGTGTTCCGTGCGGTGCGCGCGCCGAGATTCCGGCCGAGCTGTGGTACCGCACCGGCGATCTGGTGCGGCGCACCGAGGACGGCCTCGTCCACCTGGGGCGTGTCGACCACCAGGTCAAGGTGCAGGGCTACCGCGTCGAACTCGGCGAGATCGAGGCAGCCCTGCGGACCCTGGCGTCGGTCGCGGAAGCCGTCGTCGTGGTGACCCGGCCGGCGGGCCGACAGCAGCTGGAGGCCGTCTACACCGGGACCCGGACCGACGCCGGGGAGCTCGACGCGGGCGTGCGCGGTGTGTGCTGCCGCCGCACATGATCCCGCGCACCTACACCTGGCTGGAGCGGCTGCCGCTGAACCTCAACGGCAAGGTCGACCGGGCCGAGATCGCGAAGACCCTGCAGCGCGGACATGAGTGAACGGCGTCCGGTCCGGCCGGACACGAAACGGAGTGGAGAGCATGCAGCGTGCACTTCTGGTCATGAGGATGAAGCCGTCGGACGCGGGCGAGGTGGCGGACATCTTCGCCGAGCACGACAAGACCGGCCTGCCCGAGCAGATCGGCGCGGTGCGCCGCACCCTGTTCCACTACGGCGGCCTGTACTTCCACCTCGTCGAGGCGCCAGACGATCTGGACGGCGACCTGATGCGGCGCATCGTCGACTCGCGCCACCACCCCCTGTTCGCCGACACCGCCGAGCGTCTGAAGCCGCTGCTGACGCCGATCGTGCCCGACTGGCAGAGCCCGTACGACTCCAGGGCCGCCGAGTTCTACAACTGGGACATCACGTGATCGTCGCGTCCCCCACCACCGCAGGTACGAACCGGGAAGGCGAGCGGAAATGAATCGCGAAGAGCTGTTCACGACGATGACGGCGTACAAGCAGACCAGCGTGCTCAAGGCGGGCATCCAGCTCGGCGTGTTCGACCACCTCGCCGACGGGCCCGTCGACGCCGGGACGGTCGCCGAGGCCATCGGCACCGCCCCGCGTGGCGCCGGGATCCTGCTCAACGCGCTCGCCGCGATCGGCGTGGTGGAGACCGACAAGGAGCGCTACTGGATCCCGGCCGACACCGCCGACCTGCTGGTCAGCACCCGTCCCGGTTACGCGGGCGGCATGGTGTCGGTGTTCGCGGGCGACGCGGAGTGGGCCGCGGTCAACAAGATCGGCGACGCCGTCCGTAACGGTGGCACCGTCCTTGACGACAACGCCGAGACCCCGAACTACGGGTTCTGGGAGGACTTCGCGGCCAACGCGCACGTCGTCGCGGCGCCGACCGCCAAAATCCTGGTGGACCAGATCGGCGACTGGGCCCGGGGCCGCGAGGAACTGAAGGTCCTCGACGTCGCCTGCGGCCACGGCGTCTACGGCTACTCGGTGGCCCAGGCCTTCGAGCACGCCCATGTCTGGTCGTTGGACTGGGAGAACGTACTCCCGGTCGCCAAGGAGCACGCCACTCGCATGGGTGTGTTGGACCGCACGAGCCATATCGCCGGCGACATGTTCACCACCGACCTCGGCGGCCCGTACGACCTGGTGCTGATCACCAACGTCATGCACCACTTCAGCGAGGAGAAGGCACTCGAGCTGCTCAGGCGCGGCGCGAGCGTGCTCAGGCCCGGCGGTCGCGTCGGTCTCGTCGGCTTCACCACTTCGGAGAAGCTGCCGGCTGAGGACCCGGCGCCGTACCTGTTCGACATCCTCATGCTGGCCTGGACGACCGGCGGCCATGTGCACTCCGGGGAGGCCTACGAGCGGATGCTCGGCGCGGCGGGACTGCGCGGCCTGGCCGACGAGGCCGTACCCGGACTGGCCTTCCACGTCCTGACCGCCGAGCAGACCGAGGCGGGGACCGCCGCATGATCACTCGGTGCCGCGTCGTCGACATGGCAGACGTCGTCTCCAGCGCGCGACTCGGGGGCTCGGACTGGGCGCTGCTGACGCCGAAGAGCGTCGGGGCCACGTCGGGCTTCATGGGGGTTATGGCCCTGGAGCCGGGCGAGTACGTGTCCAAGCACGCCCATCCGTTCTCCGACGAGTTCATCTGTGTCACCGAGGGCGTCCTGGAGGTCGAGGTCGAGGGCGTCGAGCACCGGGTCTCGCCGGGCGAGGCCGTGTTCATCGAGCGCGGTGAGGCGCACCGGTTCCGCAACGACGGAGACGCCCGGATGTTCGCCGTCTACCACATTTCGCCGCTCGCACCGAGTCCGGACCAGGGGCACGTGGACCTCGAACCCGTCCCCGCCCCGGACGACATACCGCCGCAAGTAGGAGGCTGATGATGCGCAGGGTGGTTATCACGGGCATCGGCGTGTGCGCTCCCGGCGGCGTCGGCCGCAAGGAGTTCTGGGAGTTCATCACCTCCGGCCGCACCGCGACCCGTCCGGTGTCACTGTTCGACGCCGGCGCCTACCGTTCCCGGATGGCCGCCGAAGTCGACTGGGATCCGGCCGCCGCGGGCTTCGACGCACACGAGATCGACAAGTTCGACCGCATGGTGCAGTTCGCCCTGACATGTCTGCGCGAGGCCATGCAGGACAGCGGCATCGACCCCGAGGATGTCGATCCGGGCCGTATCGGTGTCAGCATCGGCACTGCCATCGGCTGCACGATGGGCCTGGAGAGCCAGTACGCCGCGGTGAGCAACACCGGCGCCGACTGGCTGGTCGACCACACCAAGGCCGCACCGTGGATCTTCGACTACTTCGTGCCCACCTCGCTGGCCAGGGAGATCGCCTGGGCGGCGGGCGCGGAGGGCCCGGCCACGGTGGTCTCGACCGGGTGCACCTCGGGCATGGACGCGGTCGGCCATGCCTTCGAGCTGATCCGCGAGGGCTCCGCCGACGTGATGGTGACCGGGGCGTCCGACGCGCCGATCTCGCCGATCACCGTCGCCTGCTTCGACTCGATCAAGGCGACGTCACCGAGCAACGACGACCCCGAGCACGCGTGCAAGCCGTTCGACCTGCGCCGCAACGGGTTCGTCCTCGGTGAGGGCGCCGCCGTCCTCGTACTGGAGGAGTACGAGCATGCGCGCAGGCGGGGTGCCCATGTCTACGCCGAGATGGCGGGCTTCGCGACCCGCGCCAACGCGTACCACATGACCGGTCTGCGGGCCGACGGCCACGAGATGGCCGAGGCCATCCGGGCCGCTGTGGACCAGGCCCGACTGGACCTCGACGCCTTGGGCTACATCAGCGCGCACGGCTCGGGCACCAGGCAGAACGACCTGCACGAGACCACTGCCATGAAGAAGAGCCTCGGCGCGAGGGCGTTCGACGTGCCGGTCAGCTCGATCAAGGCGGCTATCGGGCACGCGCTCGGGTCGGTCGGCGCGATCGAACTCGCCACCTGCGCGCTCGCCATCGACAACGGCACCGTGCCGCCCACGGCCAACCTCGAGGTCCCCGACCCGGAGTGCGACCTCGACTACGTGCCACTGACGGCCCGCGACGGACGCGTCGACGCCGCGCTCAGCGTCGCCAGCGGCTTCGGCGGATTCCAGAGCGCGGCCGTCCTCAAGGGACCGAGGAGCTGGAAGTGACCACTGCCGAATGCCGGACCGTCGTGACCGGACTGGGGGCGGTCACGCCCAACGGGCTCGGGGCCGACGCGTACTGGTCGGCGATCCTGGAGGGCCGCAGCGCCATCGCGCCCTTCAGCCGCTGGGAACCCGAGCGGTACCCCGTGCGGGTCGGCGGCGAGATCCGCGACTTCGCCGTGCGGGAGCATGTGCCCGGCCGGCTGCGCCCGCAGACCGACCGGGTGACGCAGTACGCGATCGCCGCCTCCGACTGGGCGCTCGCCGACGCCGGGGTAACGGTGTCCGACTTCGACGAGTTCGACGTCGGCGTGATCACCGCGAACGGCTGCGGCGGCTTCGAGTTCGGCCAGAAGGAGCTGCAGAAGCTCTGGGGCACCGGCCCGCATCTGGTCAGCGCGTACCAGTCGTTCGCGTGGTTCTACGCGGTGAACACCGGCCAGATCTCGATCCACCACGGCATCAAGGGCCACAGCTCGGTCGTGGTGACCGAGCAGGCCGGCGGGCTCGACGCCCTCGCGCACGCCCGGCGGCTGATCGCCAACGACACCCTCAAGGTGGCGCTGTGTGGGGGGCTCGACGCGCCGTTGTGTCCCTGGGGCATGGCCGCGCAGATACCCAACGGCTATATGAGCGAGGTCGCCGACGAGGCCCGTGCCTACCGGCCGTTCGACCGGCAGGCCGCCGGTTATGTGCCCGCCGAGGGCGGCGCCCTGCTCACCCTGGAGGACCACGACGAGGCCAGGGCCCGGGGCGTTGAGCGGATCTACGGGCAGATCGCGGGCTATGCGGCGACGTTCGATCCGCACCCCCGCACCGGGCGCCCGAGCACCCTGCCCGCCGCGATCCGCGGCGCGCTGGCCGACGCCGGGCTGGCTCCGGACGAGGTCGACGTGGTGGTGGCCGACGCCATCGGGGCGCCCGACCTCGACGCGGCCGAGGCCACCGCCATCGCCGAGGTGTTCGGCCCGGGCGGTGTACCGGTCGCCGTGCCGAAGGCGCTCACCGGACGGCTCTACTCCGGCGGCGCACCGCTGGACACCGTCGCCGCGCTGCTGATGATCCGCGACGGCGTGATCCCCGCGATTCCCCAGCCGGTCGACATCCCGGACGCATACGGCCTCGACCTGGTGGCCGGCCAACCCCGTGAGACACCGATTCGCTGCGCGCTCGTCATCGCGCGCGGTCTCGGTGGATTCAACTCCGCGCTCGTCGTGCGCGCGGTCTGACTCAGAGATTCCGATGGAGGATTCGATGGAAACCGTTCAGACCAACGTTCTGGTCGTCGGTGGGGGGCTCAACGGTCTGGCCTCCGCGCTTTTCCTCGCCCAGCAGGGTGTCGACGTACACCTGGTGGAGCGCAACGAGAGCACCGCGGTGCTGCTGCGGGCGGCGGGGGTGAGCGCGCGCACCATGGAGCTGCTGCACGGCGTCGGCCTGGAGCCGGAGATACGGGAGCAGGGTCTGCGCCTGGTCCCCGGCAAGCACTGGTCCGAGGACCACAGCTCGCCCGAGCTGCTGCCGCGCGCGATCCTCGGCGCCAAGCGGGTCGCCGACATCGGTGACGGCTCCGCCTTCGTCATGGAGGAGGGCACTGTCGAGGTCGAGGGCGCCAGCCCTCAGGAGCCCGTGTGGTGCGGCCAGGACAGGATCGAGCCGATGCTGATCCGGGAGGCGGCCAAGCGCGGGGCGGAGATCCACTTCAATACCGAGTTCGTCTCCTACGAGCAGGACGACGACGGTGTCACCGCTGTCGTCAAGGACCGGGCGACCGGCGTCGAGCGCCAGGTGCGGGCCCGCTATCTGATCGCCGCCGACGGTGCCGCCAGCCCGATCCGTGAGGGCCTGGGCATCGGGCGGACCGGCAACGGAACCATGGGCACCGTTCTGTCGGTGCTGTTCGCCGCCGACCTGGACTCGGTGGTCAACGGCCGCCGCTTCCTGATCTGCTACCTGCTCAACCAGGCGTCCGGCCTGCTGCACCGCTTCGACGACACCCGCTGGGTGTTCGGCCTGTTCTGGGACCCGAAGCAGCACGGCGACGGTGAGGTCTCCAAGGAGAAGGCGCTGGAGTACGTCAGGACCGCCACTGGCCTGACGGACCTGCCGATCGACGTGCAGCTCGTGTCGAAGTGGCGGCTGGCGCACGAGGTCGCCGAGACCTACCGGGCCGGCCGCGTGTTCCTCGTGGGTGACGCGGCCCATGTGCACCCGCCGGCCGGCGGCTACGGCGCCAACTCGGGTATGCAGGACGCGCACAACCTGGCGTGGAAGATCGCCGCGGTGCTGAAGGGCTGGGCCGGCGAGAGCCTGCTCGACACCTATGAGGCGGAGCGGCACCCGGTCGGCGCCGCCACCGCCTACCAGGCGTACCTGCGTCAGACGACACGCACCAACGGCGACGGCGGCCACCCGGAGCTGCGCAACTCCACCGTCATCAGCACCGGTTACCGCTACCACTCCGCCGCGTTCGTCGGCAGCGAGGCGGGCGAGGCGCTGGAGCCCGAGCTGCGCATCGACGGTCGTCCCGGTCTGCGTGTGCCGCACTCCTGGCTGGAGCGTGACGGCGGGCGCGTCTCCACCGTCGAACTGGCCGCCGACTCGTTCGTACTGCTCACTGGTGAGAACGGCCAGTCCTGGCTGGACGGTGCGAGTGCCGCGGCGGCCGAGCTGGGCGTCCCGCTCAAGGCCTACCGGATCGGACCGGACGCCGAGCTGGCCGACAAGGACGGCGCCTGGCTGGACAACACCGGCATCACGGCCGAGGGCGCGGTCCTGGTCCGCCCCGACGGCTTCGTCGGCTACCGGTCCACCGGCGCGGTGGCCGACGCGGCCGCCGAGCTGAAGGCTGCGCTGTCCACGATCACCGCCCGGGCGTAGGGGGACAGCACCGATGGGGAACGTCATCGCCGTCGAGAACGGCTACTACACGCTGATCAACGTCTTCCGGGTCAAGCCCGAGGACCAGCGCAGGATGTACGACGTCATCCTGGAGGCGACCGACGTCATCACGAGGTTCCCCGGGTACGTCTCGGCCAGCGTGCACCTCGGGCACGACGGCGGGCATGTCGTGAACTACGCCCAGTGGCGCAGCCGGGAGGACTTCGACGCCATGCGGGCGCACCCGGACGTGCAGGCGCACTTCCGGGAGTGCCGTGCCATCGCCGACATCGAGCCGGTGTTCTGCGATGTCGCGTACACGCACAGCGCCGACGACCTCGTCGCCGATGGCCTTGTCGCCGGTGACCTCGTCGAGGGGGATCGGGCATGACGACGGCGCCGGTCGAGCGCGTGTCGCGGTTCGGCGGGGCCGACGACGACTGGCTCCGCTGCGCCGGGTGCGGCGAGATGCTGTACCGCGAGCGCTGGGAGCGCACGCTCAAGGTGTGCTACGAGTGCGGGCACCATGCCCGCCTGACCGTCGCCGAGCGGCTCGGCATGCTGCTCGACGACGGCAGCGCCTGCCGGTTCGACGCCGATCTGGCGCCGGTCGACCTCCTCGGCTTCGCCGACACGAAGCCGTACCCGGTGAGGCTCGCCGAGGCCCAGCTGCGCAGCGGCAACCACGACGCCGTGGTCTGCGTGAGCGCGACCGTAGGCGGCCTGCCGCTGGTGGTCGCGGCACTGGACTTCGGTTTCCTCGGCGGCAGTGTGGGGTCGGTCGCGGGCGAGCTGATCGCCCGCGCCGCCCGGCGGGCGCTGGCCGACCGGATTCCGCTGCTGATCATCTCCGCCTCCGGCGGCGCCCGGATGCAGGAGGGCGCGATCTCGCTGATGCAGCTGGCCAAGACCGGCCAGGAACTGCGTCGGCTGCACGAGGCCGGAGTGCTGACGGTCAACCTCAACACCGACCCGACGTACGGCGGCGCCACGGCGTCGTTCGCCACGCTGGGCGACGTGGTCATCGCCGAGCCGGGTGCCCGGATCGGGTTCGCCGGTCCGGAGATCATCCGGCAGACCATCCGTCAGGAGCTGCCACCCAGGTTCCAGAGCGCGGAGTTCCTCGCCGAGAGCGGCCAGGTGGACATGGTGCTGCCCCGGGAGTCGCTGCGGGCGAACCTGGCCAGGCTGCTGCGGATGCACGCGGCGCCGACGGCCGTCGCCGACCCGGAGCCGAGCCCGCTGCTCACCGACGTCGGGCAGGTGGGCGAGATCGCCGCGGCCGACCTGGTGAAACTGGCCCGCGACATCGGCCGGCCGACCACGGCGGACTACTGCGCAGCCGTCTTCGACGACTTCGTCGAACTGCGCGGTGACCGGACGGGCAACGGCGACGACAAGGCGATCGTCGGCGGCATCGCCTCGGTCGGTGGTCGCACCGTGGTCGTCATCGGGCACCAGAAGGGCCACGACATCGCCGAACTGGCGGCGCGCAACTTCGGCATGCCGCAGCCGTGGGGCTACCACCGGGCGCGCCGGCTGATGAGTTACGCGGCCCGGTTCGGGTTTCCGCTGGTGACGTTCATCGACACGCCGGGCGCCTATCCGGGCGTGGAGGCCGAGCAGCGCGGACAGGGCTACGCCATCGCCCGCTGTATCGAGTACATGTCCGGCCTTCCGGTGCCGGTGGTGTCCATCGTCACCGGTGAGGGCGGCAGCGGGGGCGCGCTGGCCCTGGGGGTGGCCAACCGGGTGCTGATCCTGGAGAACGCGTACTACTCGGTCATCAGCCCCGAGGGCTGCTCGACGATCTTGTTCAAGGACGCGTCGTCCGCCGGGCGCGCTGCCGAGCAGCTCGGCATCACGCCGCGGAGCCTGCTGCGGCTGGGCGTGGTCGACGGCGTCGTGCCGGAACCGCCGGGCGGGGCGTGCGCCGACCCGGACGCCATGGCGGACACCGTTCGCGTGGTGGTGACCTCGGTCCTCGCCGAGCTGGCCGGGTGCGAGCCCGACGACCTCGTGGCGCAGCGGTACCGGCGGTTCGCGGGTATCGGCTCACCTGAACACCAGTCCGATCTGAAGGAGGGGGCGCGATGACGTCGATCGCCGAGAGCCCGGTGGACCTGCCGCAACCAGGGGCCGACGTGCCGGACCTGGGGGCCGCGGTCCACGACATCGTCAAGAAGCTGCCCGGCCCGCTGCGCCGGGTGATGGTGCGGGTCGACGGATGCGTCGTCGAGGTCGAGTGGGGCCACGACATCGTCCCGTCCGCCCTCGCGGCACCCGTCGCCCGGCCCGGGCCCACCGCCCCGGCCGCCGAGACGGAGATCGAGGCCGACGCCGACGCCGAGCCGGTCCACAGCGGACCGTCCGTGGCCGCGCCGGTCGTGGGCACCTTCTATCTGCGTTCCTCCCCGGAGGCCGCCCCCTTCGTCGAGGTGGGCGACCGGATCGAGGAGGGACAGCAGGTCGGGCTCATCGAGACGATGAAGCTGTTCACCCCGGTCACCGCGGACCGGGCGGGCCGGGTCGTCGCGGTGTGTGTCGATGACGGCGAGATGGTCGAGTACGGGCAGCGGCTGTTCACGCTCGACCCGGGGAACTAGGGGGACCGCCGTGTTCGACAAAGTCCTCATAGCCAACCGGGGCGAGATCGCGGTACGGGTCATCCGCGCCTGCCGCGCGCTCGGCGTGCGCACGGTGGCCGTGTACTCCGAGGCCGACGCCGAAAGCACCCACGTGGAACTCGCCGACGAGGCCGTGTGCGTCGGGCCCCCGCAGCCCCGCCGGAGCTACCTCAATGTGCCGAACATCGTCGGCGCCGCACTGAAGACGGGCGCGCGGGCCGTGCACCCCGGCTACGGGTTTCTCTCCGAGGACCCGGATTTCGCCAGGATCTGCGCGGACAACGGTCTGACCTTCATCGGGCCGTCGCCCGAGGTCATGAGCTCGGTCGGCGACAAGGCCACCGCGCGCAAGCTGATGGCCGGCGCCGGGCTGCCGATGCTGCCCGGCAGCCCGGAGCCGGTGGCGTCCTACGAGGAGGCCGCCGCGTGCGGCGAGAGCATCGGGTACCCGGTCGTGATCAAAGCGGTCGCGGGTGGCGGCGGGCGCGGGATCACGGTGGTCGAGTCGGCCGCCGACCTGCGCTCGGCCTACCGGCGCACCCGGGCGGGCGCGCAGGCGGTCTTCGGCGACAGCCGGGTCTACCTCGAGCGCTACGCCCCCTCGGTGCGGCACATCGAGTTCCAGATCCTCGCCGACGCGCATGGGCGCACCGTGCATCTGGGCGAGCGGGACTGCTCGGTGCAGCGGCGTCATCAGAAGCTCATCGAGGAAGGGCCGTCGCCCGCCCTGGATCCGGAGCTGCGCAATGAGATGGGCCAGGCCGCACTGAGCGGCGCCAAGGCAGTCGGCTACCGGGGTGCCGGCACCGTGGAGTTCCTCCTCGACGACGACGGCCGGTTCTGGTTCATGGAGATGAACGCGCGGATCCAGGTCGAGCACCCGGTGACCGAGATGATCACCGGGGTGGACCTCGTCGCCGAGCAGATCAAGGTGGCGGCGGGGGAGCGGCTGCCGTTCGACCAGTCCGACATCGTGCTCACCGGCCACGCGATCGAGTGCCGGGTCAACGCGGAGAACCCCGACCGGGACTTCGCGCCGACCCCCGGCAAGCTCGTCGAGTACCGGGTTCCGGGCGGTATCGGGGTCCGGGTCGACACCCACAGCGTGCCCGGCGGGACCGTGCCGCCGCACTACGACTCGATGATCGCCAAGCTCATCGCCTGGGGGCCCGACCGCGGGACCGCTCTCGCCCGGATGGACGGCGCGCTGGCCGAGATGCGGGTGAGCGGGCCGGGCGTGCACACGACGATCGACTTCCACCGCAGGGTGCTGGCCGATCCCGTGTTCGCCGCGGGCCAGGCACGCACGTCGTTCCTGGCGAAGGAGTTCGACCCCGGCCGGCGGAGCGGCGCCCAACTTCACGGTGGCCAGGACCGCCGGCTTCATCCGGCACCCGACCCGGGAGATCTTCAACCGGGCGGCCGTACCGCTCGGCCTGCCCGACTGACAATGGAGTAGACGTGTCCGGGGATGCAGTTCTCTACGCGCGCACGCAGTTCGGGATCACCGCGGTGGCCCACTGGCTGTTCGTCGCGCTGACCCTGGGGCTGGTCACGTTTGTCGTGATCTGCCAGATCCAGTGGTACCGGAAGAAGAGCCCGACCTATGAGCGGATGACCAGGTTCTGGGGCCAGCTCTACGTGGTCAACTACGCCGTCGGCATCGCCACCGGCATCGTGATGGAGTTCCAGTTCGGCCTCAACTGGAGCGGCCTCACGCACTTCGCGGGCAACGTCATCGGCTCGCCGCTGTCCATCGAGACGCTGGTCGCCTTCTTCCTGGAGTCGACGTTCCTCGGCATGTGGATCTTCGGCTGGAACGTGGTCAGCCGAAAGGTGCACCTCGCCCTGATCACCGCCACCGCGGTCACCGCGTGGGCATCGGTCATCCTCGTGGTCGGGACCAACGCGTTCCTCCAGCACCCCGAGGGCTACACGATCGAGAACGGCAAGGCCGTGCTCACCAGCATCGGCGACCTGCTGTCCAACCCGAACATGTGGCGCGCGGTCCCGCATGTGACGACCGCCGCGATGACCACCGGTCTCGTCTTCGTGCTCGGCGTCAGCGCGTGGCACCTCCTCAAGAAGCCCGCCGACCACCCGGACCGCGAGGTCTACCTCAAGTCGTTCCGGATCTCGCTCTACACGTCCATCCCGTTCATCTTCCTGACCGCGCTGCTCGGCGGCCTGATGATCGACCTGGTCAACGTGGAGCAGCCGATCAAGGGCGCCATCTTCGACGGCGACTTCGACCTCGCGCGCCAGGAGGCGGCCGAGGCCGAGGCCCAGTACGGGCCCGGCAACTACGTCCCGCCGCTGGCCTTCGCCTTCTGGGCCAAGTTCATCATGCGGAACTCGGCGATCCTGATGCTGGCGGTGGTCGGCGTGGTCGCGCTGCTGACGATCAAGAACTACTTCTGGCGCCGGCCGAAGCTCCAGAAGACGGCGTTCAGGATCTTCGTCGGGCTCATCCCGCTGCCGTTCCTCGCGGGCGCCTCGGGCTGGATCTTCCGCGAGATCGGTCGCCAGCCCTGGGCGATCTACCACGTGCTCAAGACCGAGGACGCGGTGTCGCCGCGCGGCGCCGGGGCGATGCTGACCTCTCTGATCGTGTTCGCCACGCTGGTGATCACGCTCGCGGTCATCGACTGGGTGCTGCTGTTCCGCATAGCCCGGCGAGGCCCGGACGCGGCGCAACTCGGCCGGGGCGCACCACCGGCCACCGACGACGAACCGCTGTACGGCGAGCCCACGCGACGGGACGAGCCCGACGCCACCGTTCTGGAAGGAAGCTCCCGGTGACGATTCAAACGGCCTGGCTCGGTCTCTTCGGGCTGCTGTTCATCGGCTACCTGATCATGGACGGCCGCACCATAGGCGTCGGCCTGGTGCTGCCGCTGCTCGGCCGCGACACGGCCAAGCGCTCGGCCGTCGTGCACGCGGTCGGCCCGTACTTCCTCGCCAACGAGGTGTGGATCATCGCGGCGCTCGGCCTGCTCGTCGGGGGATTCCCGATCTTCGAGGGCACCATGCTCTCCGGTCTGTTCCCGTACTTCATCCCGTTCGTCGCGGCGATGGGCCTGCGCGGGGTGTCCTTCCACTTCCGGCTGCGGGAGAGCGCGCCGGGCTGGCGCAGGCTGTGGGAGACCGTGCTGACCTTCGCGTGTCTGGTGCAGGCGATCGCGTGGGGCTTCATCGGCTCGCTCATGTTCCGCGCCCTGCCGCTGGGCGACGACGAGGTGCTGCGCGTCCCGGCGGACCTGCTCGCCGAGCCCTTCACCCTCGCCTGCGTGCCGGCGTCGGTCGCGGTGTTCGCGCTGCACGGCACCAACTTCGCCGCGGCCCGGCTGGAGGGCCCGTTGTCCGACAGAGCGGCCGCTCTGGGCAAGAAGCTCGGCCCGGCCGCCCTGCTGACCGTCCTCCTGTCGGTCGTCGCGGGCGTCTTCGACGACGGGGTGAAGGACGCCGTCGGCAACTCCGGCCTGGTGATCGGGCTGGTCGTGCTGGGCGTGGCCGGGACGGTCGCGTCGGACGTGTTCAACCACAACGGCAGGCCGCGGTTCGCGTTCATCGGCAGCTCGCTGGTCCTGCTGTCGGCGGCGCTCGTCGTCGGGGCCGGCAGGCTGCCCTACCTGATCGTGTCCAGCCACGGTGAGCGGCAGAGCATGACGGTGACCGAAGGAGCGGCCGAGGCCTCGGTGCTGCACCCGCTGTTCTGGGTGGTGCTGGTGCTGCTGCCGGTGCTCATGGCCGCACAGTTCATGACCTGGCGCATCGCACGCGGCCGCGTGCGCGAGGGCTCGGTCGGGTACTTCTAGTGACTCGGCGATGTGTCTCACCCACGTCGTTGACGTGCTGTGCGGGCGCGAGGCGTTCGGCTCGCGCGGACGAGGGGGAGCGGTGAGCGGATCGACCGGCCGGACGGTGCGGGCCAGGCTGCTGTCGGCCGAACTGCTGCCCAAGTCAACGCTGTACTCGGTGATCGGCGTCGCCGCGCTGGCCGGACTGTCGGTCGTCGCGCAGGCCGAGGCGCTGTCCCGGCTGCTGGCGATCGGGGTCGACGGCGCCGCGCCCGGCGCCGCCGCGCGGGCACTCGTCCTGGTGGCGGCCGTCGCGGCCGGCCGGGGCGCGCTCGTGTGGGCGCGTCACGTGCTCGCCGCGCGGGCCGCCGCCCGGATCAAGGCCGAACTGCGCGGCCGCGTCTTCGGCAAGCTCGACGACCTCGGCCCGGGCTGGACCGCCGGCCGGCAGCGTGGGGAACTGCTGACCATGGTCGGCAAGGGCCTAGACGCTCTCGACCCCTACCTCGCGGGCTACTTCCCGCAGCTGATCACCGCGACGGCCGTGCCGGTCGCGGTGGTCGTGTGGCTCGCGTTCACCGACGTGATCAGTGCCGTGACCGTGGCCGTGACGCTGCCGCTGGTGCCGGTCTTCGGCTTCCTCGTCGGCAGGCACACACGCCTGGCCACCGAGCGCCGGTACCGTGCGCTGTCCCGGCTGGGCGGCCATTTCCTCGACGCCCTCACCGGCCTGCGTACGCTGCGCTCGCTCGGCCGGTCCAGTGCCCACACCGAAGCGGTGCGCCGGATGGCCGAGCGCCACCGCGCCGCCACCATGGGCACCCTGCGGATGGCCTTCCTGTCCGGCCTCGTCCTCGAACTGGTCGCCACGCTGTCGGTCGCCCTGGTCGCGGTGCCGCTGGGGCTGCGCCTGCTCACCGGCGACGCCCGTTTCTCCGAAGCCCTGCTCGTACTGGTCCTGGCTCCGGAGGCCTACCTCGCACTGCGTGGCCTCGGCACCAGGTTCCACGCCGCGGCCGAGGGAACCGTGGCGGCGGAACAGGTCTTCGCCCTGCTCGACACGCCCGTACCCGCCGCGCGCCGGTCCCGTCGGTCACTGCCCGACGGTCCCCTCCGGATCGAGTTCGAGGAGGTCGTCCTGCGGCACCCCGGCCGTGCCGAGGCCGCACTCGGCGGTGTGTCGTTCACGGTGGCGGCGGGAGAGCGGGTCGCCCTGGTCGGACCGAGCGGCGCGGGCAAGAGCTCGCTGCTCGCCCTCGCGCTCGGCCTCACCCGCCCCACCAGCGGACGTGTCCTGGTCGAAGGGCACGACCTCGCCGACATCGACCTCGAACTGTGGCGGTCCAGAGTGGCCTGGGTGCCGCAGCGGCCACACCTGTTCGACCGGAGCGTCGCCGACAACATCCGCCTGGCCCGCCCCGATGCGACGGACGCCGAAGTGATCGCCGCCGCGGTCGCCGCGAACGCGGCCGAGTTCATCGACACACTGCCCGAGGGCTACCGGACCCGCATCGGCGAGCGCGGGCTGCGGCTGTCCTCGGGGCAGCGTCAGCGCCTGGCCCTGGCCCGGGCCCTGATCCGCGACGCCCCGGTCGTGGTGCTGGACGAACCGACGGCGCGGCTGGACCTCGACGGCGAACGGCTCGTCCTCGACGCCGCCACCCGGCTGATGACGGGCCGGACCGTCCTGCTCGCCACGCACCGCCCGGCTCCGCTCTCCACGGTGGACAGAGTGATCCGGATCAGCGGCGGCTCGGTCGCGCCGGAGCCCTTCGCGCCGGAGCCGTTCGCGTCCGATGCGATCGTGTCCGATCCGTTCGCGGAGGTGGCCCGATGATGAGCCCCGTCCTCGTCGCTCTGCGTGCCGCCGCCCCGCGCCCGGGCAGACTGGCCGCCGCCACCGCGGTCGCCCTCACCGCCGACTTCGCGGCCGTCGCGCTGATGGCAATCGCCGCCTGGCTGCTGGCCACCGCCGCCGGCATGCCGTCGTACGAAGTACTGGCCGTGGCCATCGTCGCAGTACGGGCGCTGGCGGTGGGCCGGGGCGGACTGCGCTATGTCGAACGCCTGCTCAGCCACGACGTCACCCTGCGTGCGCAGGGCGAGCTGCGGGTTCGCGTCTACCAGGCCGTCGCGGGTACGCGTCCGAAGGCCGGCCAGGGGCCGCGTGAGGCCGATCTGCTGTCGCGCATGGTCGCCGATGTCGACCTCGTCCAGGATCTTCTGCTGCGGTGCCTGGTACCCGCGGTGGTCGCCGTCGGGGCGGGTACCGCGGGTGTGCTGTTCCTCTGGGCCTTCGTCCCGGTCGCCGGGCTCGTGCTGCTGGCCGGCCTGATCCTGGTCGCCGTCGCGGTGCCCGCGCTCACGGTCCTCATGGCCCGGTTGTCCGCGCGGGCCACCGCCGAACTGCGGGCCGACCTCGCGGTGCGCGGGCACGACCTCATCGAGGGTGCGGCCGAGCTGGCCATGGCCGGGCAGGCGGCGCGCGCCGTCGCGGACACCACCGGGGCCGCCGCCGTTCTGGGCCGGGCCGAGCGCCGCTGGGGTGACGCGGTCGGCACCGGCATCGCCGTCGCCACCGCCGTCCAGATCCTCACCGCCGGGCTGGTCGGCTGGGTCGCCCTGGCCGAGTCCGACACGGCCGGCGGCGTGGACGGTGTGATGGTGCCCGTCCTCGCGCTCACCGCGCTGGCGGTCACCGAATCCGCTGCCGCTCTGGTCGACGCCGCGCTGCGGTTCGTCGAGGCCCGCCAGGCCGCTCGACGCGTCGCCGACGTGCTGCGGGCGCCGCGGGCGGCGGAGCCCGCGCGTCGGCCGTTGCCCGAGTCGACCCCCCGGCTCGCCCTCTCTGGTGTGACGGTGTGCTACCCCGGTGAGGACGGCGCCGCGCTCGACGGTGTCGACCTCGTGGTCGAGCCCGGCCGCAGGATCGCCGTCGTGGGGGCGAGCGGGGCGGGCAAGAGCACCCTGCTCGGCCTGCTGTGCGGGGCGCTGCCGCCGACATCCGGATCAGTGGATGTCGCCGGGACCGACATCGCCGACTGGGCCGAACCCGACCTGGCCGCGATGGTGTCCGGGCTGCCGCAGGACGCGCACGTCTTCGCCACCACGGTCGCCGACAACCTTCGCATCGCCGTGCCGGACGCGACCGACGCCGAGTTGCGCGTGGCCCTGGCCAGGGCGCGGCTGCTCGACTGGGCCGACAGTCTGCCCAAGGGGCTGCGGACCCCGGTCGGCGCCGACGGCGCGGTCCTCTCCGGCGGGCAGCGCCAGCGCCTGCTGCTGGCCCGCGCCTTTCTCGCCGACCCGCCCGTCCTGCTGCTCGACGAACCGACGGAAGGGCTCGACGAGCCGACCGCACGGGCCGTGCTGGACGACCTGCTCATCGAATCCGGCCCGCGAACGCTCGTGGTGGTCACCCACCGAACCAAGGGCCTGACCGGATTCGACGAGGTCGTCTTCCTCGACGCCGGCCGTGTCGTACGGCGGGGCGGACCCGACGCCGTCGTTGGTCCCGGACACGTCGGCGCGTGTGGCCCCGCCGAGTAGCGCGACGGGCATCACTGCCTCTCCCCCACCCCTGAGCAAAGGAACCGACGTGACCGAGCAGTTCGACGCCGCTCCCCAGGACTCTCCCGAACCGCTGCTGATCCTGCTGTCCGGGGCCGATGCGGACGATCTGATGGCGCAGCGGACAGAACTGGTCCACCGGCTCGCCGAGGGTCCACCCGAGGAGTTCGGCGGGCTCGTGGCCCGCTGGAACCACGAGCGGGCGGGCAACGGCGGATGGCGGGCAGCGGTGGTGGCGGACACGTCCGGGACGGCGATCGAGTGCCTGGCGTCGGTGGTGGCACACGAGGCCAGGAACCGGCCGGTCGCGGTGCTCTTCCCGGGACAGGGCAGCCAGCACATCAGGATGGCAGCCGGTCTGTACGGCTGGGATCCGGTGTTCACCGCCGCGATGGACGAGTACTTCGACATCATCCGGCGGGTGACCGACGTCGCCAACGCCGAACTGCTGCGGGTGGACTGGCTCAGCGCCGAGCCGCTCGTGTCGATTCATGACGTGTCCCGGTCGCAGCCGCTCCTCGTCGGCGTCGAATACGCGATGGCACGCTGCCTGATCGAGTGGGGCGTCGAGCCGGGTGCGCTGCTGGGGCACAGCGCGGGAGAGGTCGTGGCGTCGGTCGTGGCGGGTGTGTTCGCCCTCGACGACGCGGTGTCGGTGATCACGCACCGGGCCGCAGCGGCGGTGAGGCAGCCGCCGGGCGGGATGCTCGGTGTGGCCGCACCCGCGCAGCGGCTCGTCCCGTTCCTCACCGGTCAGGTGACGATCGCCGCGGTGAACTCGCCCCGACAGACGGTCCTCGCCGGACCGGACGCCGAACTCGCCGAAGTTTCGAAGAAGCTGACGGACAACGGCTTCCACGTCGTCACGGTGCCGTCGACACTCGGCTTCCACAACCCCGCGATGGAGGGCCTCGCCCGGTCGAGCCTGGACGTGCTGGCCGGTGTTCGGCTGCGGGAGCCCGACCTGGTGCTCTACTCGGCCTACACCTGCGACCGCCTGCACCGGGACAAGGCGCTCGACCCGTGGTTCTGGGCGCGTCAGGTCATGGAGCCGGTCCTGTTCTGGCCCACGCTCAACCGGTTGCTCTCCGACGGTGAGTTCCTGCTGGTGGAGACCGGTCCCGGGCAGGGTCTTGTCACGGCCGCTCGCAGGCACCGATCGGTGATCACCGGCAGCAGTGCTGTGGTGGCCGTGTTGCCCGCGGGTCCCGGTGACCCGGTCGCCGACCGGCGCGCGTTCTGCGTGGCGGCCGGGCGGGTCTGGTCGGAGGGCCACAATCTCACCGCGGCGGCGTGGTCCTCACGGGAACTGGCAATGGACCGGCAATGAACCGGCGCGCCGTCGCCGCCGAACGCGACAGTCGCCCACGCGAAAGCGCTCGGCCGGGAAATCCCGGCCGAGCGCCTGCCCGAACTGTTCGACTGATCGACCGGCTGTGCTCTGTGACACTCACCGGAATTCGGAATTCATCCGTCCACACCAGGCGGAGACCGTTTTACCGCGAGGATTCACCGACCAGCATCTCGGGTCGGGCAAGCTGCGGATCGTCGGTGAGGATTTGCTGATGCAGAATCGCGACCTCCCGACACGGCTCGACCCCTACGTCGCTCACCAGCGCGGCCCGTAGCGATTGATAGGCCATGAGGGCCTCCGCCCGCCTGCCCTCCTGATAGAGGGCGAGCATGAGATAAGCGGTCAATTTCTCCCGCAACGGGTCTTCGGCGATCGCGTCCCGCAGGTGGGGCAGCACCATCGACGGCATGCCGATCCGAAGGCCGGTCCCGGCGAACTGCTGTATCGTGGTGAGTCTTTTGTCGTTGAGCTTGGCCGCGACCGAGCCGAGGAAATGCGAACTGTCGGCCAGCCCGTCGAGCGCCGGCCCGCGCCAATAGCCGAGCGCCGCGTGCAGGTGCTCCAGCGCCAGAACGTGATCACCTTCTATCGACGCCTGGTTGGCCAGCATCAACCGCTGGTCGAATGACGTGGTGTCCATGTCCGCCGGGTCGAGGACGATGCGGTATCCGCCGCTGACCGTCTCGATCGGCACATCGACCTTGCCGAGCACTTTCCGTAGGTCGCATATGTAACTCTTCAGGTTCCCCCGGGCGGAGGCGGGTGCCTTGTTCTCCCAGAGTCCACTCATGAGTCGCTCGGTCGACACGATGGTGTTCGGTGTGGACAGCAGGTTCGCCAGTACTTGGAGGTGTCTGTGTCTGGTCACGAACACAGAACTGTCCCCAGGATGTCGGATTTCGAGATTACCCAGCAGTAAGAACTTCATTGATCCCCCCGTGAAGTTTCTCTTTCAAGAATACCCAGCTTCGGGTGAATCTCAAAGGGTTCCACGATGGTCCGGGGGTGTGCGGCCGTTCGCGGGCGCGAGAACAGTCGTCACGGCCGGAATGGTCTGCGCCAATGGGCCGGGGCCCGGCGGCCGTGAGGGCGACCGGCCGTGATGGCGTCCGGACCGTGTGCTGGTCGGCGACGGTCATGGTCATGCCTTGGAAAAATCTTGGGAAAATTCTGATTGTGGGGCGTGGCGGCCATGCGAAATTCTTCGCAAACAGGAATGCACCGGATATCGGGTATTCAAACGAGCCGCGGCGATGATCGAAGGGAAACAAGCACGGCCGCAGGTTTATGTAATTCATTCACCCTACGGGTCCGTTCACATCCGAGATACATCCCTTCGGCACATCGCGGAGAGCGACCCCGAAGCCCTCTGTGTGAGAGGGCTCCGTGACCGCCGCGACGACCGGTGCCCGCGGACCACTGTCAGGCGGCCCCGGTCACCCGCCGACCCGGGCCTCTTTCACGGACAGCCCCGCCGCCTCCGCGATCACCCGGGCCGTGCGGAGGCCCTCGCGGTACGAGGAGCCGGAGTGGGCGGGACGGCAGCGGCCCAGTTCGGGGGCGTATTCGGCCATGACCGCACCCGAGTGGTCGGTGGTGAGTTCGGTGAGGGGGGCCTGGCGGCCGTGGGAGGCCAGGACGGCCTGGAACTCGCGGGCGTTGGCGAAGTCGCAGACCCGGTCGGCCGTGCCGTGGACCAGGTGGATGGGCAGGGGCGGGGCGGTGGCGCAGACGGCCATGGGGGAGGGCAGGCCGAGGAGCGGCTCGGGCTGGTTGTAGCGGGCGGCGATGCCGACCACGGCGGCCGGGCGCCAGCCCTCCGGGGGGTCCGGGCGCAGGGCCGTGGCCATGGCGGCGCGGCCGCCCAGGGACCAGCCGACGAGGGTGATCTTCGCCGGGTCCGGTACGAAGTCCCAGGTGAAGCGGAGGGAGGCGGCGAGCTGAGGGCGGCCGCCGTCGGGGGCGTCGGGGTGCCAGTCGGGGACTATGACGGTGGCGCCGAGGCGGGCGACCGTCGCGGCCAGGGCGCCCAGGACGTCCCGCTCGGCGGGGCCGCGGCCGTGCCACAGGAGGACCGTGGGGGCGTCGGGGGCGGTGGCGCGGTGGATGTCGAGGAGTTGGCCGTCGGATGTGTAGCGGACGGTGTCCGTGACTGCGGTGCTCATGGGGATCCCCCTGTCTCAGCGGCCCGCGACCCGGTCGGCGATACGCGCGATCCGGGACGACTGTGCGGCATGCGTGGTGACTTCGCGGCGGTCGGCGGCTCGATACGTCGCGTACATGCCGTGTACCCCGAGCCAGCGGAAAGGCTCGGGTTCCCACTTGCGGACCTTGTGTTCGACCCAGGGGAGGGTGGTGAGCTCGGTCGCCCCCGACTGGCCGGAATCGTGCTGGATCAGGTCTCGGAGGGTGCGGGCGGCGAGGTTGGCGGTGGCGACGCCGGAGCCCACATAGCCGCCGGCCCAGCCGAGGCCCGTGGAGCGGTCGAGGGTGACCGTGGCGCACCAGTCGCGCGGTACGCCGAGGACGCCCGACCAGGCGTGGGTGACGGCGATGTCCGAGAGCTGGGGGAAGAAGCGGACGAGGATCTCGCGCAGGGCTCTGATCGTCGATGGTTGCGTACGCCCGTCGTTGTCGGTGCGTGAGCCGAAGCGGTACGGGACTCCGCGGCCGCCGAGAGCGATGCGGTCGTCGGCGGTGCGCTGGGCGTACATGTAGGCGTGGGCCATGTCGCCGAGGGTTTCGCGGCCCTCCCAGCCGATGGACTCCCACTGGGAGGGGGTGAGGGGCTCGGTGGCGATCATCGAGGAGTTCATGGGGAGCCAGGTGCGTTTCTGGCCCTTGAGGGAGGCTGTGAAGCCTTCCGTGCAGCGCAGGACGTAGGGGGCGCGGACGGTGCCGTACGGGGTGACGGCGTGTTTGGGTCTGATCTCGGTGACGGGGGTCGACTCGTGGATCGTGACGCCGAGTGCCTCGACGGCCGCGGCGAGCCCCTTGAGCAGCTTGACCGGGTGGAGGCGGGCGCCGTGCGGTGTCCAGCCGGAGCCGACGGCGTCGGCGACGCGGATGCGGTCGGCGGTCTCGCGGGCGCCGTACAGCTCGCGGTCCTTCTCGCCGTACGAGAGTTCCGTCTCGTGGAAGTCCTTCAGGCGGGTCAACTGGGCGGGGGTGTAAGCCACTTCGAGTACGCCGCCCCGGTGGATGTCCGCGTCGATGCCTTCTTCTTCGGTGACGCGGACGACCTCGGAGACCGTGTCGTTCATGGCCTGCTGGAGGCGTACGGCGGCCTCGTGGCCGTGCAGGCGGGCGTATCGGTCGCGGCCCGCGATGCCGTTGTAGAGCCAGCCGCCGTTGCGGCCGGAGGCTCCGTAGCCGCAGAACCTCTGCTCCAGGACGGTGATCCGCAGGAAGGGGGCGGCCTTCTTGAGGTAGTACGCGGTCCACAGGCCGGTGTAGCCACCGCCGACGATGACGACGTCGGCGCTCGCGTCTCCGGGGAGGGGCTCGCGGGGCGTGGGGAGGCCCTCCCGCGCGTACCAGAACGATATGCCGCCGTTGACGACGGCGCGGGGCGCGTCGGTGGGCCGGGCCGTATCGGTCGCGTCGGCCGGGTGCGGCGGGTCGGCCGGGTGCGGCGCGCTGGTCGTGCGGGTGGCATCGGTCGCGCTTCCCGCGTTCTCCGTACTGCTCATGCGCGGGACGTTAGCTGTTCAAGGTGGCGGGTGTCTCCTCCGGATTCCATTGTCCTGGGCGGCTGTTTGTCCCGGAGGGCTGCCGTAGCCTGCCCGCATGATTCGTACGGCAACTCCCGCTGATGTCCCTGTGATCCACTCCATGGTCCGGGAACTGGCCGAGTACGAGAAGGCGGCGGAGGAGGCCAGGGCCACCGAGGAGCAGCTGCGGGAGGCGCTCTTCGGGGAGCGGCCGGCGGCGTTCGCGCATATCGCGGAGGACGGGGAGGGTGTGCCGGTCGGGTTCGCGCTGTGGTTCTTGAACTTCTCCACCTGGCGTGGGGTGCACGGGATCTACCTGGAGGACCTGTACGTACGGCCCCAGGCGCGCGGCGGAGGGCACGGCAAGGCGCTGCTCGGGGAGCTGGCGCGGATCTGTGTGGAGCGGGGATACGAGCGGCTCGAGTGGTCCGTGCTCGACTGGAACCGGCCGTCGATCGACTTCTACGAGGCGCTGGGCGCGCGGCCGCAGGACGAGTGGACGGTGTACCGGCTGACGGACGGTGCGCTGGGTGAGCTCGGGTCGGCGAAGTCAGGGGGGTCAGGACTGTCAGGGGTGTCAGTGGACTGACTCGGGGACCGGGGAGGCGGCCGGTTCGTCGTGTTCGGGGGCCTTCGCCGGGATCATCGTGCTGGGCTCATGGCTCCAGCACCACCTTGCCGATCGTGCCCCGGGTCTCCAGCGCGCGGTGCGCGGCTGCCGCCTCCGCGAGGGGGAAGCGTTGGACGGCCGGGGTGAGGCGGCCCTCGGCGGCCTCGGCGAGGGCACGAAGTTCCAGGGTTCGTATGGGGTTCGGGCCGCCCGCCTTCTGCATCATCACTGGGCCCAGGACCTGTTCCGTCACGCCCTCGACGATCAGCGGGGTGCCGTTGTGCAGGCCTTCGCCGGACCAGCCGAAGACGAGGTGCTTGCCGCGGGGGGCGTCGGTGCGGGTGTCGCCGGGGTTGTCGAGCAGAGCGACGGCCTCGCGGGCCGTGTCGCCGCCCACGCCGTCGAAGACGATGGTCGCCGCCCGGTCGCCGAGGAAGTGTCTGACCTGGTCGGGCCAGCTCGGGTCCTTGTAGTCGACGGCGAGGTCGGCGCCGTTCTTCTCGACGCGGGCCACCTTCTCCGGGCCGCCCGCGAGGCCGATCACGGTGGCGCCGGCTTGCTTCGCGTACTGCACGAGGAGGGTGCCGATGCCGCCGGCGGCTGCCGGGATGACGGCCACGGAGTCGGGGCCGAGCTCGGCGAACTGGAGTATCCCCATCGTCGTACGCCCCGTGCCGATCATCGCGACGGCCTGCGCGGAGTCCAGATTCCCGGGGATCTCGTGGAGTCGGTCGACGTCCGTGACGGCGAGCTCCGCGTAGCCGCCCGGGCTGAAGCCCAGGTGGGCCACGACTCGCTTGCCGAGCCACAGGTTCGCGACGCCCTCGCCGAGAGACTCGACCGTGCCGGCGACCTCGCGGCCGGGGATCGTGGGCAGGGCGGGCAGCTCCGGGAGCGGGCCCTGGATGCCCGATCGGATCGCGGTGTCGAGGAGATGTACGCCGGCCGCGGTGACGGCTATACGGACCTGGCCCGGGCCCGGCTCGGGGTCCTCGGCCGGCTCGTACGAGAGGTTCTCGGCCGGGCCGAAGGCGTGGAGGCGGATGGCGTGCATGGGCGGCTCCTCGATCGTTTTGGCTGTCCCACTGATTCCCAGAGGTCCCAGAGGTCCCAGAGGTCCCAGAGGTCCCAGAGGTCCCAGAGGTCCCAAAGGTCCCAGAGGTTCGATGCGCTCGGTTCGCCGTGTCCGGCCCTTCGGTTCGCCGTGTCCGTGCGCTTCGGTTCGATGTGGTGCGTCCAGCCTCTGACCTCAAGCGTGCTTGAGGTCAAGTCCCGCCCTGGCCCGGATCTTGAATGCGAGGGACACGGCCTCCAGGGCGCTGTTGAAGGACACCTCGGAGAGGACGCCGGGGGCCGCGACCTGGTCGCCCGCGAGGTAGACGTCGTCGCCTCGGTCGACCCGGGGGCGGTCGCGCCAGCTGGTGCCGGGGAGGTCCACGGCGCCGGTGCGGCCGTTCGCGAGTGCCTCGCGGCGGAACGTGACGCGGTCGCGCCAGTCCGTGAAGGCGAGGTCGAGCAGTTCCTCGGCGCGGGCGATGCCGTCGGCGCGGGACTCGTGGGGGGCGATCGGGATCTGCCCCTGGATGAGCTGCTCGCCGGCCGGGGCGAGGGTGCGGTCCTGGGCCGTGAACCGTTCGATCCAGCCGGACGCGTCCAGGTCGGAGACGACGAACGCGTCGCCGGTGGGGGCCCCGGCGATCATGGGGGTCCCCCCGCTCGAGCGAAGTCGGGAGTGGAGGAGAAGCCGAGAGCGGGGGAGGGCGCGCAGGGCCAGGTCGATCAGGGCTGTCCGGCCGCTCGTCCAGGTCAGTGAGCTGTCCTTGAGGAGGTTCCGGGCGGCGTCGAGGGACGTGGCGATGATCACCGGGCCGTGGTCGTCGGGGATCGTGTCGACGCGGGCCAGGGTTTCGACGCGTACGCCGAGGTTCCAGGCCCTGGCCGCCATCCGGTCGATGACGGTCGCCCAGCCGCCACGCGGGTAGTGCGCCTCCGGAGGCAGCTTTGTGGCGCGGCGCAGACGCTCCTGTACGAAGGCCGCGGACAGGGAGCCCGGGTCGTGGTGGAAGAGCGCGACGGCGGAGTAGTACGCGGCCGCGTTCGCGCCCTCTTCTCCGGCGATTTCGGTGGCCCAGGTCCTGAAGTCCTTGTCCACAGGGGCCTGTTCGGGCGTACGGCGGAGGAGTTTGAGCATCGCGAACGGTGGGGTTCGGCGGAGCGCGCCCTTGTGGCGGAGGCGGAGTCGGGCCGCCTCCAGGGGTGGGAGCGGAGCGAGTTCGCCGATCAGGTCGCGCTGTTGGAGCCAGGTCCAGTGAGGGCCCCCCTTGTAGAGGGCGTGGGGGCCTTCGTTCGTCCTGTACGGCCCCTCGGCGGTGCGGGCGCGACCGCCGAGGGTGTGGTGGGCTTCGTAGACGGTTACCTTGGCGCCCGCCTCGGCGGCGGTGATGGCCGCGGTGAGGCCGGCGAAGCCGCCGCCGATGATGGTGATGCGGTGCATGGCTTGGTGGGCTCCCTCTGCTGCGGGTTCCGGCGTCCCTGCGTTTCCGTGTTCCTGCGTTTCCGTGTTCCTGAGTTCTGTGTTCCTGAGTTCCGTCGGGCGTTTGCATCTATGACTCTTTGAGGGCCTCGGAATGTGACATCGGCGGAGTCTTCGCTGGTCAGGGGGCTGGCGAGGGTGATTGTCAGTGGTGGCGTGCAGGATGGGGGAATGGCGAGGAGAGCGGCGGCTGGGACTGGCGCAGGGGCAGGCGCGGGGGCAAGGGTGAAGAGGGCGCGGCGGCCTGAGGTGCGGTTGCCACCGCTTGTGCCGTACGGGGGTGGGGAGCTGGAGCCGGACGGGGACTATGACGGGCTCGAGTTCAGCGCGGTGGACTTCGTGGGGCAGGACGGCGCGGGAGCCCGGTTCATGGACTGTGCGCTGACGGGGTGCGCGCTGGACGAGACGCGGCTGCATCACGCGCGCGTGCTGGACTCCGTTCTCACCGGGATCCGGGGTGTCGGCACCGACCTCGCCTCGGCGACCCTCCGTGACGTGGAGCTGGTCGACGCTCGGTTGGGTGGGGTGCAGGTGCACGCGGCCGTGCTGGAACGGGTGGTCGTTCGGGGCGGGAAGATCGACTACCTGAACCTGCGCGAGGCCCGGCTCAAGGACGTGGTGTTCGAGGGGTGCGTGCTCGTTGAGCCGGATTTCGGGGGTGCGCGGATGGAGCGGGTGGAGTTCGTGGACTGCGTGCTGAAGGGGGCGGACTTCAGCGGGGTGACGCTGGTGGATGTCGACCTGCGGAGGGCGGCGGGGCTGGACTTCGCGCGAGGGGTTGATCGGCTCGCGGGGGCGGTGATCAGTCCGGCGCAGTTGCTGGACCTGGCGGGGGTGTTCGCGGCGGAGATGGGGGTGCGGGTGGCGGGGTTGGAGGAGTAAGAGGGCGGGTGGGGTGAGTGCACGAGCGTGGCTGGTCGGCTGCGCCGGGAGCGCCGCTGGGAGCCCGGAATCGGAGCCAGGGGAAATCAGAGCCCGGAATCGGTACCGCTCGACCGATGAGTATTCGCCCGCCACGATGTCTGAGGGGGAGGAACGCACACGTCCCTGCCCCAAGAGAGAAGAGTGGTGCGCGATGAAGCTGGCACTGACGCAGTTCCTGACGCTGGACGGCGTCTACCAGGGCCCGGGGTCCCCGGACGAGGACACCAGCGACGGGTTCACCCGGGGCGGCTGGTTCGTGCCGCATCTGGACGAGGAGTTCGAACGGCTGGCCGCCACCTGGCTCGGCCAGGCGGACGCGTTTCTGTACGGCCGCCGCACCTACGTGAACTTCGCGCGGGACTGGCCGAAGATGACCGAGCACCCCTTCGGCCCCATCATGAACGGCCTGCCGAAGTACGTGGCCTCCCACAGCCTGACCAAGGCCGAGTGGCACCCGAGCACGATCCTCTCCGGCGACATCCCCGCCCAGGTCGCCGAACTGAAGCGGCAGCCCGGCCGTGAGCTGCAGATCCACGGCAGCGGTCGGCTGGCCCAGTCCCTGCTGGCCGCCGGTCTGATCGACGAGTTGCGCCTCGTGATCGCCCCGGTGGTCGTGGGCACCGGCCGACGCCTGTTCCCGGACGGCGGCGCCCCGGCCGGCCTGCGCCTTGTCCGCAACGAGACGACACCGCGCGGCCTGGCGGTCCACGTCTACGAATCGACGGGACGGCCGGAGTACGGGACGTACGGGGCCGACGCATAGGCCCTCCGTGCCGAACTGATCCCGACGGCCCGCGGTGATCGCCGGTCGGGCGCCGGTGGTGCTCAACCGCTCGGCCCGCCAGGCGGCCGACCTGACCGGCGCGGTCAGCTCCCAGCGTTCGTCGGAGAGATCACTGGGACATCCGCCGTGGGCCGCGCGCGGTCATGTCTCGGAAGCGCCACGCGCGGACGCGGCCGGCGTGCACGAGCCCGACCTCGCGGCTCGTCACCTCAGGGCAAGCTCAGTGCACCCTGGGAAAGTCAGGAGACTCTGGGAAAGCGGGCCTCGAGTGTCCAGATCACCGGGTTCTCGCGGAGCGCCTCGTGCATGTCGGTGAGGTCGGCCAGGAGATCGTGGAGGAAGTCCCGGGCCTCGCGCCGGAGTTCGGTGTGGGAGAAGGTCAGAGGGGGCTCCTCGACGGGCATCCAGTCCGCCTCGATGTCGACCCACCCGAAGCGGCGCTCGAAGAGCATGCGGTCGGTGGACTCGGTGAAGTCCAGTTCGGCGTGCTGGGGACGGGCGGCGCGGCTGCCCAGCGGGTCCTGGTCGAGCTGCTCGACGATGTCGCACAGCGCCCACGCGAAGTCGAGTACCGGTACCCATCCCCAGGCTGTGGACAGCTCCCGGTCCGCCTTCGTGTCGGCGAGATACACGTCCCCGCAGAACAGATCGTGCCGCAGCGCGTGGACGTCCGCCCGGCGGTAGTCGGTCTGCGGGGGGTCGGGGAAGCGGGAGGAGAGGGCGTAGCCGATGTCGAGCACGTAAGCGATGGTGTCACGCCGCCATAGGATCACCGGCGTGCCCCGATCTGCGCCTGTTGTCCCCGCTGCCCCAGCCGTCGTGGGCGCCGTGGCCGCCCTGCTCGTCATGGTCCTCACCGGGTGCGACGGCGGTGAGCGGAGCACGGCGGGCACGTCCGGCCTACGGGATCCGTACTTCCCGAAGTCGGGCAACGGCGGGTACGACGTCACCCACTACGACCTGACCCTCGACTACGACCCCAAGGCGCGTCGGCTGACAGGGACGGCGGAGATCGAGGCGAGGGCGGAGCAGGACCTCAACGCGTTCAACCTCGACCTCAAGGGAATGCGGGTCACTGGTGTGGAGGTGGCGGGAGAGCCCGCCCGCTTCGACCACGGTGGTCAGGAGCTGACCGTCCGCCCGCACGAGGACCTGGACGAGGGCGCTGCCTTCTCCACGGTCGTCCGCTACTCCGGCACCCCGGAGACGATCACCGACTCGGACGGTTCCGAGGAGGGCTGGCTGCGGACGGCGGACGGTGCCCTCGCGCTCGGTGAGCCCACCGGTTCGATGGCGTGGTTTCCCGGCAACCATCACCCGAGCGACAAGGCGACGTACGACATCACCGTCACGGTGCCGGAGGGGCTGACGGCCGTCTCCAATGGAGAGTTGCGGCGCGAGGACACGGAGCGGGGCCGTACTTCCTTCGCCTGGCGGGTCGGGGAGCCGATGGCGACGTACGTGGCGACGGTCGCCGTCGGTGACTACGAGACGCGGAGCTCGAAGACAGCGGACGGTCTCCCGGCGTACGTGGCCGTGGACCCGAGCCAGGCGAAGGCGAGCGCCGAGGTGCTGGCCCGTATCCCCGAGATCACGGAGTGGGCGGAGCTGAACTTCGGCCCGTACCCCTTCTCCTCTACGGGTGCGATCGTCGAGCGCGAGGGCGACGCCGGGTACGCCCTGGAGACCCAGAACCGCCCCGTCTTCCCCGGCGCCCCCGGCATCGACCTCCTCGTCCACGAGCTGGCCCACCAGTGGTACGGCAACTCCGTCACGCCCAAGTCCTGGCGGGACATGTGGCTCAACGAGGGCTTCGCGACGTACGCGGAGTGGCTGTGGAACGAGGACCACGCCGGCGATACGGCCCAGGACGTCTTCGACGCCCTCTACGCAGGTGACTACTACGACAGCGAAGCGGACAACGACGCCGTCTGGGCCTTCCCGCCCGCGAAACCGCCGAGCGCCGCGCGCATCTCCGACAGCCCGGTGTACCAGCGGGGCGCCATGGTCCTCCACAAGATCCGCGAGACGGTCGGCGACGACACGTTCTACGACATCGTCCAGGGCTGGGCGGCCGCCCACCGCCACGGCAACGCGGACACGGCCGAGTTCACGGCGTACGTGGAGAAGAAGGCGCCGGGCGAGGACTTCGAGAGGATCTGGAAGGACTGGCTGTACGGGGAGGGAAGGCCGGCCAAGCCTTGAGCTCGTCCGTTCCTTCCGGGCCAGTCAGCGCAGTACCCTGCGCAACACCGTGCAGGGGCGGCCCAGTTGGCGATCCCTGCGGTGGCCGATGATCTCGTATCCGAGCGCCGTCCAGAAGGTGAGGGCCTTCGGGTTGTTGTCGAGCGCGGCGAGTCGTACGGCGTCCCGCCCCGCGGCCCGGAAGCGTTCCTCGACGCGTGCCGCCAACTCCCTCCCGTATCCCTTCCGTTGCTCGCTCGCGGCCACGAGGAGCAGGCCGATCCATGGGTCCGGGTCGGTCGGATCGGGGTGATGCGCGAGGGTGATCGCCACCCCGACGAGCTGTCCGGCGCTTCGCGCGAGCAGCACCTCCACGTCCGGGTGCACGAACTCGCCGGCGAGGGCGGTGGCGACCTGCTCCGGGCGGATGTCGTCCGGGTCCGGGAAGTCGCCGCTCAGGGCGTAGAACTCGCGGTTGGAGGCGTAGAGCGCGGTGAGTTCGGTGAGCAGCTCACCCGGGAGGGCGCTGTCCGCGGGGGAGAGGGATTCGAGGATCACGCGGGGCAGGCTAATCCACCTCGCCTCACTCGCCGCGGGCCGCCGGACGGCGGGAAACGATCCGGACGGATCTCGGCTTTCGTGCGTGCGGGGCCCTCACGAATCGGGCTTCTCCCACGCCGCACAGTTCGACCGTTCGATCACCGAGATCCAGCGCTCGCCGTACCCGATGGTGATGTCGAAGTGACGCCGCTTTGTGAGGCACGCCGAGATCCGCGAAGTACGGGACCGGAAGAGCGAGGCCCCGGGCGCGACACGGATGTCGCAGCCGGGGCCCCGTACGAGCGAGCGAACCTCAGACGTTCACGCCGAAGTCCTGGGCGATGCCCACCAGACCGGACGCGTAGCCCTGGCCCACCGCGCGGAACTTCCACTCCGCGCCGTTGCGGTACAGCTCGCCGAAGACCATGGCCGTCTCGGTGGCCGCGTCCTCGGAGAGGTCGTAGCGGGCGATCTCGGCGCCGCCGGCCTCGTTCAGGATGCGGATGTACGCGTTGCGGACCTGGCCGAAGTTCTGCGAGCGGTTCTCCGCGTCGTAGATCGAGACCGGGAAGACGATCTTGTCGATCTCGGCCGGGAGGCCCGCGAGGTTGACCTTGATCGCCTCGTCGTCGCCCGCGCCTTCACCCGTACGGTTGTCGCCCGTGTGGACGATCGTCTTGTCCGGGGTCTCCTTGTTGTTGAAGAAGACGAAGTGTCCGTCCGAGTAGACCTTGCCCTCGAGGTTGACCGCGATGGCCGAGGCGTCGAGGTCGAAGTCGGTGCCCGTGGTGGTGCGGACGTCCCAGCCGAGGCCCACGGTGACGGCGGTCAGGCCCGGAGCCTCCTTGGTGAGCGAGACGTTGCCACCCTTGGACAGGCTTACAGCCATTGTTGGGAGTCCCTTCCCTCGTTGCGTACGTGCGTGGTGCCCGTACGTTTGGGCTTCGTACGGGCACGAAGCTACAGCTACCCCTATGAACGCCGTGAGGCGAACCAAGGTTCCAGCTCTCTTTACTATCTTTACCTTCGCGGTGGGGAGGCGCGGTGAAAAACGGGTGACGTGAGCCGGTCACACACGCGACCATGGACCCCATGTCCGGTCCTTACGTCATTCGCGGCTCCGTCTCGCTCCCCGAGGCCGAGCTCATGTGGCGTTTCTCGCGGTCCTCCGGACCCGGCGGACAGCACGTCAACACGACCGACTCCCAGGTCGAGCTGCGGTTCGACCTCGCGAAGACGGAGGCGTTGCCGCCGGTGTGGAAGGAGCGGGCCCTCGCCAACCTCGCCGGGCGGCTCGTCGACGGGGTCGTCAGTGTGCGTGCCTCCGAGCACCGGTCGCAGTGGCGGAATCGGGAGACGGCGGCCGTACGACTTGCTTCCCTGCTCGCCGAGGCCACCGCCCCGCCGCCCAAGCCGCGCCGGGCCACCCGCATTCCCCGCGGTATCAACGAGCGGCGGCTGCGCGAGAAGAAGCAGCGGTCCGACACCAAGCGGGGCCGCGGCGGTCGGGGCTGGGACTAGGCGCTCCGCTGGGAGAACGGTGGTGCTGTGTCGATATGCGGCTCCGCCGCGTGTGCGGGCCGGTGGGGGCTGGTCGCGCCCCGTGGCGGACCCGCATATGTCACAGCCCCGCGCCCCTTACGGGGCGCCTCTGAAGGGGCACGCGTCTGATCCGGCGGTCGAAGACGCCGCCCCCTACCCCAGTCGCCGGTACTTCCCCCGGAAATACGTCAGCGGCCCCCCGTCCCCGCCACCCCCCGGCATCTCCGCCGTCAGTACCCGCCCGATCACCAGCGTGTGATCTCCCGCCGTCATGACCTGCTCCGTTCGGCATTCCAGGGTCGCCAGGGCGCCGCGTACCAGGAGAGCGCCGGAAGCCACGCCCCGTTCGTACGGAATGTCCTCGAAGAGGAGGCGGTCGGAGATGCGGTTCTTCATGGCGAAGCGGCCCGCGATGTGGCCCTGGCTCTCGGAGAGGACGGAGACGGCCCAGTGGGGCTGTTCGGCGAGGAGGTCATCCATGCGGGAGCCCTCGCGCAGGCTGATCAGGACGAGGGGCGGGTCCAGGGAGACGGACATGAAGGAGGTGGCCGTCATGCCGACGTCCTCGCCGCTCGGGCCCTGAGGGTCCGGCTGCGGTTCGTGCGCGGTCACCAGGACCACGCCCGCGGCCAGCCGGGACATGGCGGCGCGGAACTCGTCGTTGCTCACCCCATCAGCATGCACGGGTGGGACGAGAGGAGTGGAAGAGGGAGTGTTCAGCACGAGAAGACGCTAGTCTCCGGTGCCCGTACGCCACATCGGACCAACGCCCGAGCAGGGTCCTAGGACCACCGGAGGACGTGGCCCAGGAGCCGACACATGTCCCACAAATTCACGTTCAGTAAACGCACGTCGAAAACACAGAAACTCTACTCAATTGTTCAGGTTCTGCTGTGACTTGAGTCACAGGTGCCATATTTTGTTGACCCTGTGTACCGAGTGGGCAGCGCGCTGTGATTCAGTGGCGGGGACGCTGCAATCGGTAGGCGATCAGTGGGCGTGGTCAGTAAGCGTGATCAGTAAGCGATGAGTACCGACGAGAAGCCTGGATAACTCTGGAGTTGCTGTCGAGGTCTCGGGGAGAGCGAGCATGGAGACCGAGTCGGAGCCGTACGTCCGTCTTGCGACCCTGCGGCAGCTGCATCAGGTCATGGCGGACATGAACACGGCCCGCAGCCTGGCCGACACATTGCAGACCGTCGCCGACGGAGTCGTGAACGGCCTCGGCTACGAGCTGGCCTGCGTCAACCTCGTACGACCCGACGGCGATCTCGTGGTCGCGGCCCTCGCGGGCAACTCCGCCGCCGAGGCCCTCATCACCGGACGCGTCGGCTCCCGCGCCTCCTGGGACCGTCGGCTGAACATGGGCGAGGCCTGGGGCGACCTGCGCTTCATACCGCACACCGAGGGCTGGGTCCTCGACGAGGACGACGTCCCGCAGTGGTACACCGACGGGCCCGCACCGCGCTTCGAGGACGAGTGGCACCCCGCCGACCGGCTCTTCGCCCCCATGCACACTCCGGGCGTCGCGGGCGGCGCCTGCGGCGAACTGATCGGTGTCCTGTCCGTGGACCGGCCGCGCAACGGACGCCGACCGGGCGCCTGGGGACGGGAAGCGCTGCAGATGTACGCGTTTCAGGCCGCCATCGCGATCAGCAACGCTCGGCTTCGGGCCAACATGCAGCGCGCACTGGTCAGGCTGGAAAGGGAACAGCAGGCTCTGCGCGCCAGTGAAGAGAGCTTTCGGCAGGCCTTCGAGTACGCCCCCTCCGGCATGGCCATCGCCGAGATGGGTGGCGACCAGCACGGCCGGATCCTGCGGACCAACGACGCGCTGTGCCGCCTGCTCGGCCGCCCCGCCTCCGCGATGCGCCGCTACTCCTTCTCCGACCTGGTCCACCCCGAGGACATCGGCACCCTGCTCAGGACATCCGCGGAGGGCGGGCGGGCCGAGCTGCGGCTCGGGCGCCGCGACGGTACGTACGTCTGGGTGTCGCTGCGCAACAGCGTGGTCGCGGACGCCGCCGACGGGCCGCGCTTCCTGCTCAGCCACGTCGAGGACATCGAGGAGCGCAAGCGCCGCGAGCTCCATCTCGCCCACCGCGCCTCGCACGACTCGCTCACCGGCCTGCCGAACTCCGCCGAGCTGCGCTCCCGGCTCAGTGCCCGCCTGTGCGCCCGGCCCACGTCGACGGAGCCGGGCGTGGTCGCCACGATCGACGCGGCGTACGGGGGTGCGCCGGCCGAGCACGGTGCGAGCGCCTTCTACGACGCGAACGGGCACGGCTTCGACTACCGGCCCGGGCCCGAGGCCTTCGACGCCTACGACCATCACGTGCACACCGTGGCCCCCGAGGGGCAGACGGACGACGGCACCAAGGGGCTCGCGGTCCTCTTCTGCGACCTCGACGGCTTCAAGTCGATCAACGACCGCTTCGGACACAACGCCGGCGACGCGGTGCTGATCGAGGTGGCCCGGCGCCTGAGCGGCGCCGTGCGGGACGGCGACACGGTCGCGCGGCTCGGCGGCGACGAGTTCGTCGTCCTCGCCGACGGGCTCGGCCGGGCCGACGCACAGGACCTCGCGGTGCGGCTGCGCAACGAGATCATCCAGCCGATTCGGGTCGACGGCCGCGCCATGCGGGTCGGTGCCAGCTTCGGTATCGGATGGGCACATTGCGGCATGACGGCGGACGAGGTCCTGCAATCCGCTGACGAGCGGATGTACGTAGAGAAACGGTCTCGTCCCAAAGCGCACAGACGCGCGGGCTGATCCGCAGGTCAGCGAGTCGATGCGAGCTGTGTCACCCGTTTGGGGCAGCTGGAGCGGGTAGGCTCGCCTTTCGATCCACCCATACCGCATCTGTACCGCACCCGCTAGGAGACCAAGGGATGACGCCCGGCAACAACGGCGCGAGCACGCCCGAGGACGACGACCCGTTCGGCTACCTCTACGAGGACGGGCAGGCCGCCGGAGCCCAGCCGCCGAGCGGCGGCGGTGGCTACGGCTACCCCGGCTCGGTCAATCGGGTGCGGCCGGTCGGTGAGCGCCAGTACGGCCAGCCCACCGCCTCGACCGCGCAGTACGCCCAGGCCCCGCACGGCCAGCAGGCACCCCCGCAGCAGGGGGCGTACGGCCGGCCGAACACGAACTACTCCGCGCCCGAGACGTTCCCCGGCGGCGCGCCCACCACGTACCAGCCGCTGCCCGACAACGGCGGAGGCGGCCGGGGCCGCGGGCCCAACACCAAGGGCCTCCTCATCGGCGCCATCGCGGTCGTCGCCGCTGTCGTGGTCGGCATCGGCGTCGCCATGCTCGGCGGCGACTCGGACGGGGACAAGGACGGCGACGCGGCAGGCGGCTCGGTCCCGTCGGCCTCCGAGAGCGTCCAGCCGAGCGAGACGGCGTCCAAGGGCGCGGCGGACGAGACCAAGCTGCCGGAGATCGACGCGAAGGCGCTGAAGCTGGCCGGTGGCACGGTCACCGCGGCCGACATCTCGGGCGCGAAGGCGGCCGGGGGCGTCTATGTGGCGGGCTTCAACCAGGTCGGCGCCTCCGCCACCTGGACGGTGAACGACATCGCCAAGGGCGGGAAGTACACGCTGTTCGTCGGCTACGGCGTGCCCGGCAAGGACGCCAACGCCACCCTCACCGTCAACGCCAAGGCGCAGACCCGCCCGCTCAACATGAAGAACTTCGCCAACACGCCGGAGGGTGACTACGAGAAGGGCTGGCAGAACACCTACGCGTCCATCCAGCTCAACAAGGGCACCAACACCATCACGATCTCCTGCGGCCAGGGCAACCAGTGCGACGCCAACCTCGACCAGCTGTGGCTGGAAAAGGGCTGGAAGACGAGCTAGACCTATTGGCGAATTCAGGGCGGGACCAGCGCCCCGACAGGGGCGCGGGGAACTGCGCGACCAGCCACAACCGGCCCGCAGTTCAAAAACAACCCGTAGTTTTCCGTTCCGCCCAGCGGAGCGTCACGCCGCCGTAGCCTCCCCCGTCACCGACACCCTCCCCAGCAGCTCCTCGTACGCCGGGCGGTCGAACTCGCCCGCCACCGGCGCCAGTACGGTCGCCGCGGAGAGGGCCACCGCGCGGGCCAGGCGTGCCGGCCAGGGCAGGTGCTCCACCAAACCCGACAGCAGGCCCGCGACCACGGAGTCGCCCGCGCCCGTCGGGTTGCCGCGGACCGGGCCGGGCGGGGTGGCGCGCCAGTGGCCCTCGGCGGTCGCGGCGAGGAGACCGTCCGGGCCCAGGGAGGCCACGACCGCGTGGGCGCCGCGACGGCGGGCGTCGCGGGTGGCCTGCGACGGCTCGTGGGCGCCGGTCAGTTCGGCCAGTTCGTCGGTGTTCGGCTTGACGATGTCGGGGCGGGCG
Organism: Streptomyces sp. 2A115; assembly: GCF_052245575.1. Taxonomy (NCBI): domain Bacteria; kingdom Bacillati; phylum Actinomycetota; class Actinomycetes; order Kitasatosporales; family Streptomycetaceae; genus Streptomyces; species Streptomyces sp. 2A115. Next base: position 132,384 of record NZ_JBQQCG010000020.1, read on the forward strand.
GCGACACCCCTGCGGAGGGGTTCGCCGCTGGTGTCGAGCAGCACCGGGACCGCCAATGACCTTGCTGCGCGGACCAGTTGGGCGTACGCGCCCACCGGCACCCCCGGCGGCAGGCTGCCGCACAGGGCCACCGCCGAGGAGGAGCGCAACAGGTCCTCGTACGCCTCCTGGAAGGCGGACCACTCGGTGGGGGTGATCGTCGGGCCGGGTTCGTTGAGTTGAGTCGTGTCACCGGTCGCCGTGTCGACCACCGCGATCGTGCGGCGGGTCGGGCCCGTCACCGGTATCAGCGCGTCCACGACGCCCGGTGTGTGCGCGAGCTGGTCCCGGAGTGACCGCCCCGTCGCACCGCCCGCGAAGCCCGTCACCGTCACCTCGTGACCGAGGGCCGCGAGCACCCGGGCCACGTTCAGGCCCTTGCCGCCCGGCCGCTCGGTCACCTCGGTGACCCGGTGCGAGGCGTGCGGACGCAGGGCCCGTACGCGATAGGTGATGTCGAGAGCGGTGTTCAGCGTGACCGTGAGGATCACCTGGGCCGACCTCCCCCGAAAGAATGCGCCTGTCTGAACGCGCTTGCCTGTCCGGAGGCCCGATCATGCCAAAGAGAAGGCGGTCGGCCCAGTCCCGCAGGCCAACCGCCGTTCTCCGCCCTGTGCTCAACAACCGGGTGAATCAGCCCAGTTGGGGCTCTACGACCCATTCACCCCGGCGCATCACGCCCTTGAGGTCGAAGTCGGAGTCCAGGACCACCAGGTCCGCGTCCTTACCCGGCTCCAGCGAGCCCACCCGGTCGTACATGCCCAGCAGCCGGGCCGGATTGGCCGAGATGGCCGCGACGACGTCTTCCACGGGCAGCCCGTCGATGGTGACGGACCGCTTGAACGCCCGGTCGAGGGTGAGGGTCGAGCCCGCGATCGAGCCGCCCTCCACCAGCCGCGCCACGCCCTCGCTGACCTCGACCTCCAGCGGGCCGAGCATGTAACGGCCGTCGCCGAAGCCCGCCGCGTCCATGGCGTCCGTGATCAACGCGACCCGGTCGCCGCCCGCGTGATGGAACGCCAGCTGGAGGGAGGCGGGGTGCAGGTGCGTACCGTCGTTGATCAGCTCGACCGTGATGCGCTCGTCCTCCAGGAGGGCCGCGATCGGGCCGGGCTCGCGGTGTCCGAGGGTGGGCATCGCGTTGTAGAGGTGCGTCGCCACGGTGGCGCCCGCCTCGATGGCCTCCACGGTCTGCTCGTACGTCGCGTCCGTGTGGCCGATCGCCGCGATCACGCCGTGTTCGGCCAGCAGGCGTACGGAGTCGATGCCGCCCGGCAGTTCGGTGGCGAGCGTGACCATCTTGGCCCGGCCGCGCGCCGCGTCGATCAGCTTGCGGACCTCGGCCGGGTCCGGATCCCGCAGCAGTTCCTCGGAGTGGGCGCCCTTGCGGCACGGCGAGATGAACGGGCCCTCGAAGTGGATGCCCGCGATCTCGCCCTGCTCGGCCAGCTCGGAGAGCAGTCCGGCACGCTGGGCGAGCCCGTCCATGTCGCCGGTCACGGTCGAGGCGACGAGGGTCGTGGCGCCGTGCAGGCGGTGGGTGCGGATGCCCTTGAGGATCTCCTCGACGGATCCGGAGGTGAAGGAGGCGCCGCCGCCACCGTGGTTGTGCATGTCCACGAACCCGGGGACCAGCCAGTGGTCTTTCAGGTCCACGGTCGGTGCGCCTGCGGGGGCACTCCCGGAGATCCGGGCGCCCTCGACGATCACGCGACCGCCGTCCACGACTCCGGTGGGCAGCACCACCTTGGCACCGGCGAGAAGCATCTGGCTCGTGGCCATCAGGTGGTTACCTCCGAGGAGTCAGTAGGGGGAGTGGACAGCGGTTCCGGAGCGGACAGCGGGTCCGCGGTGGCCAGCAGGTCCCAGGCCAGGAGGCCCGCGCCGAGACAGCCGGCCGTGTCCCCGAGCGCCGCGGGGACGATGGACGGCAGCTTCTGGAAGGTGACGCGGCGCTCGACCGCGGCTCGCAGCGGTGTGAACAAGGTTTCCCCGGCCTCGGCGAGACCGCCACCGATGATCAGCGTGCGCGGGTCCAGCAGGGTGAGCGCGGTGACGAGCCCGTCGGCGAGCGCGTCCACGGCCCCCTGCCAGACCGCCAGCGCCCTCGGATCTCCGGACTCGACGGCCTTGGCGCAGTCCGCCGCGTCCGCCGCCGGGTCGCCGGACGCCTCGGCCCAGGCCTGGCTGACCGCCGCCGCGGACGCGAACCGTTCCAGACACCCGCGCTGCCCGCACGGACACGGGGCGCCCCCGGGGCGTACGACGATGTGGCCGATCTCGCCCGCGAAGCCGTGCGCGCCCGCCTCCACGCGGCCGTCGATGCCGATGGCACCCGCGATGCCGGTGCCCAGCGGCACGAACAGGAAGCGGTCGGCGCCCCGGCCCGCACCGATCCGGCCCTCGGCGAGTCCGCCGGTGCGCACGTCGTGGCCGAGGGCGACCGGAACCCCGTACAGCCGCTCGCTGAGCAGCTCCCGCAGGGGTACGTCGCGCCAGCCGAGGTTGGCCGAGTACGCCGCGATGCCGCGCTCGGCGTCCACGATGCCGGGTACGGCGACGCCGGCGGCCGCCGCGGGCTCGCCGAAGTGGCGTTCGCCGTACGCCCGCAGGTCGGCCGCGAAGGCGAGGATCGACTCGACCACGGAGTCCGGGCCGTGCTCCCGGCCCGTGGCGCGGCGGGCCTGATGCAGCAGCTCGCCGGCCGTCCCCACGAGGGCGGCTTTCATTCCGGTGCCGCCCACATCGAGGGCGATTACGTGTCTCACGGGGTACAGTGTCGCCCCTTACCCCCGAGAGGTCTAGTCCACTTGCGTGGTGTAGACCTTATGGCGAAATTGCGAATCGAAATTTCGCGCGGAAGTGTGCGACGAATGTGCGAACGCGACGGTGCGACGACAGAGTTGGGGACGACAGCGGTGCAGCGGCGAGTGACAGGTCTGATCGCGGTGGTGTCCGCGCTGGGCATGACGGTGGCCCTCAGCGGCTGCGGCGGCTCCGGCGAATCCGGGGGCAGCGTCACGCTGAGACTCGTCGCGGCCGACTACGGGGACTCCAAGGCGAACAGCTCCCAGAGGTACTGGGACAAGGTTGTCAAGGCGTACGAGGCCGACCATCCCGGGATCAAGGTCGAGGTCAGCGTCCACTCCTGGAACGACGTCGACGCCAAGGTCAAGAAGATGGTCACCGAGGGCAACGCGCCCGACATGGCGCAGATAGGCGCGTACGCCGACTACGCCGCCGAGAACCAGCTCTACAAGGCCGACGAACTGCTCTCCATCTCCACCCAGGCCGACTTCGTGTCGCGGCTCGCCGAGGCGGGGGAGGTCAACCGGGTTCAGTACGGCATGCCGTTCGCCTCCTCGACGCGACTGCTGTTCTACAACAAGAAGCTCTTCGCCGACGCGGACCTCACCCCGCCGCGGAGCTGGAGCGAGCTCGCGGCCGACGCGCAGGCCCTCAAGTCCAGTGGCGTGAAGATCCCGTACGCACTGCCCCTCGGGCCCGAGGAGGCGCAGGCCGAGACCCTGATGTGGCTGCTGAGCGGCGGCGACGGCTACACCGACTCCGTCGATTCGTACAGCATCGACTCCGAGCAGAACGTCGAGACGTTCACCTGGCTCAAGGACGAGCTGGTCGGGAAGGGGCTCACCGGGCCGACCGAGCCCGGGAAGCTCAACCGCGCGCAGGCCTTCGCGGCGTTCACGCGCGGCGAGGTCGGCATGCTCAACGGGCATCCCACGCTGATGAAGGCCGCCGCCGCGAAGGGTGTGGACTTCGGCATGGTGCCGATGCCCGGCATCAGCGGCCGGTCAAAGGCCACGATGGGCGTCGCCGACTGGATGATGGCCTTCAAGCAGAACGGTCACGCCGAGCAGATCGGCGACTTCCTCGACTACGTCTACAGCGAGAGGAACGTGCTCGCCTTCTCCCGCGAGTACGACCTGCTGCCCGCCACCACGTCCGCCTCCGAGACGATGGCCGGGGCCAAGGAGGACGCGGACCTCGTCCAGTTCCTCGACGAACTGCCCAACTCCGAGCTGTATCCCGTCGGCAAGACGTCCTGGGCGTCGGTCAACGCGGACATCAAGACGCAGATCGGCAAGGCCCTGAGCCCGAAGGGGAACCCGGAGGCGACGCTGGGGCAGTTGCAGCGGGCCGCGGTTTCCGCGGAGAGCTCCGCCGGTTAGGGGCGGCTTTGGGCGCTGCTGTGTCAGTGGCGCCCGCTACCGTGCCGTTCATGGAAGACGAGTCATGGAAGAAGAGCTGACTCCGCAGGAGCGGGCCGTGCTCGCCCTGGAGCGGCGCGGGTGGGCCACGCCCGGGGCCAAGGAGCGGGCGATACGGGAGGAGCTGGCGCTGGCTCCCGTTCGCTACTACCAGCTGCTGAACGCCCTGCTGGACGCGCCGCGGGCCCTGGCCCATGATCCGGTGACGGTCAACCGCTTGCGGAGGGTGCGGGACGTGAGACGGGCCGAGCGGGAGGGGTGAGGAGGGGCGAGGACCGGTGAGGAGGGCGAAGAACCCCACACCCAGAGCTAAGGTCACCGTATGGCCAGTCACCCCGACTCTTCGTCGATCCCGACCCCCACCACCCCGGCGGGCCGCGACGGTCTGGACGCCATCGTCGCGCGGCCCGACAGGGCCGTACTCGCCTTCGACTTCGACGGCACCCTCGCCCCGATCGTCCCCGACCCCGAACAGGCCCGCGCCCACCCGGACGCGGTCCCGGCGCTGGCCGCGCTCGCGCCGAAGGTCGCGTCGGTGGCCGTCGTCACGGGCAGGCCGGCCGGCGTCGCGGTCCGCTACGGAGGCTTCGCGGGCGTGCCGGGCCTGGAGCACCTCGTCGTACTCGGCCACTACGGCGCCGAGCGCTGGGACGCGGTCACCGGCACGGTCCACGCCCCCGCGCCGCACCCCGGCGTAGCCGCGGCCCGAGCCGAACTCCCCGGCTTCCTGGACGAGATCGGCGCCTGGCAGGGCACGTGGATCGAGGAGAAGGGCCGGGCCGTCGCCGTTCACACCCGCCGCGCCCAGGACCCCCAGGCCGCCTTCGAGGCCCTGCGCGAACCCCTCACCGAGCTCGCCACCCGCCACGACCTGATCGTCGAACCGGGACGGATGGTGCTCGAGCTGCGCCCGGCCGGCATGGACAAGGGCGTCGCCCTCAGCGAGTACGTACGCGACGTCGGCGCCGAGTCGGTCATGTACTGCGGCGACGACCTGGGCGACCTGCCCGCCTTCGCCGCCGTGGAAAAGCTCCGCTCCGACGGCGTACCCGGCCTGCTGGTGTGCAGCGGCAGCACCGAGGTCACCGAGCTCGCCGACCGCGCCGACCTGGTGGTCGACGGCCCCGAGGGACTCGTACGCCTGCTGGAGGGACTCGCGGCTCAGCTGGCCCCGTAAGGGGCGCGGGGAACTGCGCGCTCAGCCCCCACGCACCCGCGGCGTTCAATCGGTGCCGCGGCAGCGCTACAGCGCTACGCGTCCAGAGCGTTCAGCTGGTCCAGGAACCACTGGGCCGGAGGCAAAGCGGTGGCCGCCGCGGCCAACCGCTTCGTCCTCTCGGCCCGCTCGTCCAACGGCATCGTCAGCGCCTCGTGGAGCGCGCGGGCGGTGCCCGAGACGTCGTACGGGTTCACGGTGATCGCGTCCTCGCCCAGCTCCTCGTACGCCCCCGCCTCCCGGGAGAGCACCAGCACGCAGCCGTCGTCCGACACGACCGGCATCTCCTTGGCGACGAGGTTCATGCCGTCCCGGATGGGGTTGACGAGGGCCACGTCCGCCAGCCGGTACGCCGCGAGCGAGCGCGCGAAGTCGTCCTTCAGATTCAGCAGGACCGGCGTCCAACCCGGCGTCCCGTACTGGGAGTTGATCTCCTCCGCCAGCCGCTGCACCTCGGTCATGTAGTCGCGGTAGACGGCCAGGTCCTGGCGGGACGGGTAGGCGAACGCCACGTGCACGACGCGCTCGCGCCACGAGGGCTGGTCGTCGAGCAGCTCCCGGTACGCCAGCAGTCCGCGCACGATGTTCTTGGACAGCTCGGTCCGGTCCACCCGCACGATCGTCTTCCGCGGCTTCCCGTCGGCCGTCGTCCCGATCTGCTCCCGCAGCTCGGCCATCCGCTCGGCCACGTCAGGCCGGTGCGACCGCTCGCGCAGGAAGTCTGCGTCCGCCCCGAGTCCGTGCACGCCGATCCGCGTACCCGACGGAATCCCGGGACCCAGCACGGCGTGACAGCAATCCGTGAACGCGTCCGCCCAACGCTGTGTGAGGAACGCCGCCCGGTCCGCGCCGAGGATGCCGCCGAGCACCTGCGCGGCGATGTCGTCGGGCAGCAGCCGGAAGTAGTCCGGCGGAGCCCACGGCGTGTGCGAGAAGTGCCCGATCCGCAGATCGGGACGGAGCTCGCGGAGCATCCGCGGCACCAGCGTCAGGTGGTAGTCCTGGACGAGGACGGCCGCACCGGGCGCCGCCTCCTCGGCCAGCGCCGCCGCGAAGGCGTGGTTGTACGTCTCGTACGCCGCCCACTGCCGCCGGAAGTCCACGCCGAAGACCGGCTCCAGCGGCGTCTGGTACAGCATGTGGTGGACGAACCACAGCGCTGAGTTGGCGATGCCGTTGTACGCGTCCGCGTGCACGTCGGCGTCGATGTCCAGCATCCGCACGCCGGGCTCGCCGACCCCGCGCCTGACCGCCTCGCGGTCGCCGTCGCCGAGCGCCGAGCAGACCCACAGCGCCCCCGCCTCGGGCCCGATCGCGGAGAGCCCCGAGACCAGCCCGCCCCCGCCGCGCTTGGCGGTGAGCGCCCCGGTCTCGTCGAGTGCGTACGAGACCGGGCCGCGGTTGGACGCGACGAGGACGCTTGCCGCTTGGGTGGAAGCCATGCCTCGAAATCTAGCCCAGCGTCTATCCGCTCAAACGTTCACCCCGGCCGTATACGGGAGGTTGTGGGTCATCTGCGGGGGCGGATGTGGCTGGTCGCGCAGTTCCCCGCGCCCCTGTCGGGCCTCCGGCCCTGTAGGGGCGCGGGCCCCTTTACGCCGCCTTTCGTTCCGCGTACTCCGCGATTTCCGCCATCGGAGGACGTTCCTCCATGTCCACGGAGTGGGTGCGCGGCACGAAACCCTTCTCGCCCCGTTCGAACTGGGTGATCTCGGGCCGGATGAGGTGCCCGCGGGCCAGTCGCAGCTGGGCGGTGCGGTAGATCGTGGCGGCCATCCGGCCCAGTGCCTGCCCGTCCTGGTGACGGTGCTTGCGGACGCCCACGTCGACCTGGGCGAGGGAGTCCAGGCCCACGAGGTGCAGGGCGTCGACGAGCATGCCGAGCTCGACGCCGTATCCGACGGGGAACGGCAGCTGCTCCAGGAGGGAGCGGCGGGCCGCGTACTCCCCGCCCAGCGGCTGCACGAAACCGGCCAGCTGCGGCCAGTGCATGTTCAGCAGCGGGCGGGCCATCAGCTCGGTGACCCGGCCGCCCTGACCTGCGGCGGAGCCGAGCGGACGGTCGTACATCGCCTTGACGAGGTCGACGCCCGGCTCGGTGAGCAGCGGGCCGACGATCCCGGAGACGAAGTCGGCCGAGAACTCCTTCAGGTCGGCGTCGATGAAGCAGACGATGTCCCCGCTGGTGACGAGGAGCGAGCGCCACAGCACCTCGCCCTTGCCGGGGACGGTGGGAATGCGGGGCAGGATCTCGTCCCGGTGCACGACGCGGGCACCCGCGTCGGCGGCGACCTCGGAGGTACGGTCCGTCGAACCCGAGTCGATCACCACGATCTCGTCGACGAGCGGCACCTTCCTGGTCATCAGCTCGCGGCGGATCACGGCGACGATCTCGCCGACGGTCTCCTCCTCATTGAGCGCGGGCAGGACTACGCTCACCGTGGAGTTGGCGGCTCGTTTCGCGGCTATGAGCTTCTTCATCGGGCGGTCACTCACGGACCAAGAGCGCGTGTTCAGCCAGCGCTCGACGTCTTCCAGCACGTGCGGCTCTCCCTTTGCGTTGGACCGGCGTCGCGCGTGATCTTCATCTCGCGGTTCGGACTGCTCTCTCCACGATCCAGGCCTTCGGTTACAGTCTTGGACAACGCTGATGACCATCGCATGTCGGGGGTCATCGACGTGTTTCACGGATCAACCAGAGCTCGGCGAACGATCAGCCGAACGATCAACAACTGAATACCGCTCATCCAGAGGGGCAGAGGGATACGGCCCGTTGAAGCCCCGGCAACCCTCCAGCCGGTCTCGCCTGATCATTGTCGATCAGCATCGCGAGGCTCCCGGCTCGGGAAGGTGCCAAATCCGTCTCACGGCGAAGTGCGTCGTGAGGAAGATGAGGAGAAAGGGCCTCGCCTCCATGGCTGCGCAGACAGTTGCAAGCACCACGAACTCCGTGACCTCCACCACCTCCGCCGCTTCGGCCGATTCCGCGAACGCCGTTGATCTCGGCCCCGCCGCCGCGCTTTCCTGCCGCGAGTGCGGGCACCGCGTTCCGCTCGGCCCGGTCTTCGCCTGCGAGGAGTGTTTCGGCCCGCTGGAGATCGCGTACGACTTCTCGGCCTATGACACCGAGGAACTCCGCAAGCGCATCGAAGCGGGACCGGCGAACATCTGGCGTTACGCGCCTCTCCTCCCCGTCCCCGCCGACGTGGCCGAGAAGCCGAACATCAACCCCGGCTGGACCAAGCTCGTCAAGGCCGACAACCTGGCGCGCGAGCTCGGCGTCGACCCGGGCAAGCTCTTCGTCAAGGACGACTCCGGCAACCCGACGCACTCCTTCAAGGACCGCGTCGTCGCCCAGGCCATCGAGGCCGCCCGCGCCTTCGGCTTCACCACGCTCTCCTGCTCCTCCACCGGCAACCTCGCCGGCGCGGTGGGCGCCGCCGCGGCCCGCGCCGGCTTCCGCTCCTGCGTGTTCATCCCGCACGACCTGGAGCAGGGCAAGGTCGTCATGGCCGCGGTCTACGGCGGCGAGCTCGTCGGCATCGAGGGCAACTACGACGACGTGAACCGCTTCTGCTCCGAGCTGATCGGTGACCCGGCCGGCGAGGGCTGGGGCTTCGTCAACGTCAACCTGCGCCCGTACTACGCGGAGGGCTCCAAGACCCTGGCGTACGAGATCTGCGAGCAGCTCGGCTGGCAGCTCCCCGACCAGCTCGTCGTCCCGATCGCCTCCGGGTCCCAGCTCACGAAGATCGACAAGGGTCTGCAGGAGCTGATCAAGCTCGGGCTCGTCGAGGACAAGCCGTACAAGATCTTCGGTGCCCAGGCCGAGGGCTGCTCGCCGGTGTCGGTGGCGTACAAGGCCGGGCTCGACGTCGTACGGCCCCAGAAGCCGAACACCATCGCCAAGTCGCTCGCCATCGGTAACCCCGCGGACGGACCGTACGTGCTCGACATCGCGCGTCGTACGGGCGGGGCCGTGGAGGATGTGAACGACGAGCAGGTTGTCGACGCCATCAAGCTGCTGGCGCGCACGGAGGGCATCTTCGCGGAGACCGCCGGTGGTGTGACCGTGGGTGTGGCGAAGAAGCTGATCGAGAATGGTCTGCTGGACCCGACGCTGACGACGGTCGTCCTCAACACGGGTGACGGACTGAAGACCCTGGACGCGGTGGCTTCTGACACGGGGCTCACCGCGACCATTCGTCCGAGCCTGGACTCGTTCCGTGAGGCCGGGCTCGCTTCTTAGTCGTAGTTCTTGCGCTGCGGGCCGCTGGGGGCTGGTCGCGCAGTTCCCCGCGCCCCTGACGGGGCGCTCGTATCCGACCGGAGGTCGTACCCCATGAGCGTCAACGTTCGTATCCCCACCATCCTGCGCACCTACACCGGCGGAAAGGCCGAGGTGGCTGCCGAGGGTGGGACTCTCGGCGAGGTCATCGCCGACCTGGAGAAGAACCACACGGGCATCGCCGCCCGTGTCCTGGACGACCAGGGCAAGCTGCGTCGCTTCGTCAACGTGTACGTGAACGACGACGACGTTCGCTTCGAGCAGGGGCTGGAGACGGCGACGCCGGACGGGGCCGGGGTTTCGATCATTCCGGCCGTCGCCGGAGGCTGACCGTCGAGTCCAGTGCCGGAGGCTGATCATTACCGTCGGTAACTGGAGTTACTGAGAGTTCATCGAATTGCCCTCTCCGTGAGAGAAACGGAGGGGGCAATTCTGTATGGTTGAGCGCGGTACAGTTGGGGAACCTGCTTCGCTCCGCATGACGGGCGCATATGAGTTCCCGCCCGAAGCCCGACAAGAAGCAGCCAAAGTGTCCCGCGTTTTTAAGCCTTTCACGGCATTTATGGGGCCCGACTTGCCCTGAATCTTTGCGGATCCTCCACATATTCCCGATCGACCGCGCCCAGAATTCTCGTCCGATTGACCTGTTGCAGACGGCAGTTGGGCAGATACATTCAGCCGCGGTCGACGCGTTCCGGCGCACACCCCCAACCGTTGGGGGGTGAGGTCTGACCCGGATCCATGAAGTGTGGGTCTGTGCAAGGGCCAGTAATAGGGGAGTTAGGCATGGCTCAGGGCACCGTCAAGTGGTTCAACGCGGAGAAGGGGTACGGCTTCATCGCGGTCGACGGTGGTGCGGATGTATTCGTCCACTACAGCGCGATTCAGATGGACGGCTACCGCACCCTGGAAGAGGGTCAGCGAGTCGATTTCGAGATCTCGCAAGGCCAGAAGGGGCCGCAGGCGGACATGGTCCGACTGGCGACCGGCTGAAGCACGCGCCGACTTTACTGCAGCGACGTTCTTCTTTCGAAGGGCTCGTACCCCACCGGGTACGGGCCCTTCGGCATGTCGGAGGGCCCGTACCCGGCGGCATGCCGTGAGGGCCGGCGGCATCTCGGAGGCCCGGCGACATGCCCGCGTACGGGACCGGGTAAGCGCGTGCGGGGGCCCGGGTACGCGCGGATGTGTTCACGAGCGCCCCTACTCCCACCTGCGGATCATCGTGAGCCGCTTGCACTCGCATGGGTCGAGTGCTAATCATTGGCGTTAGCACTCTGAAGGTGAGAGTGATAACGAGGACCGGGTCGGTGAGGCCCGCAGGCCGGGTGGGGCAAGGAACCACGAGGTCGGTAGGCCGTCCGTCGCGGGCGCGGGCGCGGTCCTGGAGATTCCACCCCAGTCCGGGAGGACCACTTCACATGGCCAAGATCATCGCGTTCGACGAGGAGGCACGGCGCGGTCTCGAGCGCGGGATGAACCAGCTCGCCGACGCCGTCAAGGTCACCCTTGGCCCCAAGGGCCGCAACGTCGTCCTCGAGAAGAAGTGGGGCGCCCCCACGATCACCAACGACGGTGTCTCCATCGCCAAGGAGATCGAGCTCGAGGACCCGTACGAGAAGATCGGCGCCGAGCTGGTCAAGGAAGTCGCGAAGAAGACGGACGACGTCGCCGGTGACGGCACGACGACCGCGACCGTCCTGGCCCAGGCGCTGGTCCGCGAGGGCCTTCGCAACGTAGCCGCCGGTGCCAACCCGATGGCTCTCAAGCGCGGTATCGAGAAGGCCGTCGAGGCCGTCTCCGGTGCCCTGCTGGAGCAGGCCAAGGATGTCGAGACCAAGGAGCAGATCGCTTCCACGGCCTCCATCTCCGCCGCCGACACCCAGATCGGCGAGCTCATCGCCGAGGCGATGGACAAGGTCGGCAAGGAAGGCGTCATCACCGTCGAGGAGTCCCAGACCTTCGGTCTGGAGCTGGAGCTCACCGAGGGTATGCGCTTCGACAAGGGCTACATCTCGGCGTACTTCGCCACCGACATGGAGCGGATGGAGGCGTCGCTCGACGACCCCTACATCCTCATCGCCAACTCCAAGATCGGTAACGTCAAGGACCTGCTCCCGCTCCTGGAGAAGGTCATGCAGTCGGGCAAGCCGCTGCTGATCATCGCCGAGGACGTCGAGGGCGAGGCCCTGTCGACCCTGGTCGTCAACAAGATCCGTGGCACCTTCAAGTCCGTCGCCGTCAAGGCCCCGGGCTTCGGTGACCGCCGCAAGGCCATGCTGGCCGACATCGCCATCCTCACGGGCGGTGAGGTCATCTCCGAGGAGGTCGGCCTCAAGCTCGAGAACGCGACCGTCGACCTGCTCGGCCGTGCTCGCAAGGTCGTCATCACCAAGGACGAGACCACGATCGTGGACGGTGCCGGTTCGGCCGACCAGGTCGCGGGCCGGGTCAACCAGATCCGTGCCGAGATCGAGAACTCGGACTCGGACTACGACCGCGAGAAGCTCCAGGAGCGCCTGGCGAAGCTGGCCGGCGGCGTGGCCGTCATCAAGGCCGGTGCCGCCACCGAGGTCGAGCTCAAGGAGCGCAAGCACCGCATCGAGGACGCCGTTCGCAACGCGAAGGCGGCCGTCGAGGAGGGCATCGTCGCCGGTGGTGGCGTGGCCCTGCTCCAGGCCTCCACGGTCTTCGAGAAGCTGGACCTCGAGGGTGACGAGGCGACCGGCGCCAACGCCGTGCGGCTCGCCCTGGAGGCCCCGCTCAAGCAGATCGCCGTCAACGGTGGCCTCGAGGGTGGCGTCATCGTCGAGAAGGTCCGCAACCTGCCCATCGGCCACGGCCTGAACGCCGCGACCGGTGAGTACGTCGACATGATCGCCGAGGGCATCATCGACCCGGCGAAGGTCACGCGCTCTGCCCTGCAGAACGCCGCGTCCATCGCCGCGCTGTTCCTCACCACCGAGGCCGTCATCGCCGACAAGCCTGAGAAGGCCGGGGCCGGTGCGGGTGCCGGTGGCGGCATGCCGGGCGGTGACATGGACTTCTGATCCCGTTCGTCTTACGGATCAGGCTCGTCCTTCAGTACGACAGACCGAGGGCGGCACCCCATCCAGGGGTGCCGCCCTCGGGCGTGTCCGGGGTCACAGAGGTGTGCGGTGGGGCGGTGGAATGCGCGGGACAGGCAGGACGGTTGACGCGTAGGCACAGGTTGATGCATGTGCACATACCTGTCGGAATGTCCTCTGCGCTCGATGCCTGACCGATCTCTCCGAGGAGCCCCCTACGTGACTGTCATCGCCTCCGACTCCCGCGCGGCCCGGATTCTGGCCCGGCCCGTTTCCCTGAACGGGCTGACCGTTCCGAACCGGATCGTGATGGCTCCGATGACCCGGAACTTCTCGCCGGGTGGTGTTCCGGGGGAGGACGTGGCGTCGTACTACGCGCGCCGTGCCGCCGCGGGCGTCGGTCTCATCGTCACCGAGGGCACGTACGTGGGGCATGAGTCGGCCGGGCAGAGTGACCGGGTCCCGCGCTTCCACGGCGCGGAGCAGCTGGCCGGGTGGGCGAAGGTCGCCGAGGCCGTGCACGCGGCGGGCGGGAAGATCGTGCCGCAGCTGTGGCACATCGGCATGGTGCGGTCCGCCGGGGAGCCGCCGTTCGCGGACGCGCCCGCGGTCGGCCCGTCCGGCCTGCGCCTCGACGGCACCGCGGGCGAGGGCAGGGAGATGACCTCGGCCGACCTGGACGACGTCGTCCAGGCCTTCGCCGAGGCCGCGGCCGCCGCCGAGCGGATCGGCTTCGACGGAGTCGAACTGCACGGCGCGCACGGCTACTTGATCGACCAGTTCCTGTGGTCGGGCACGAACCACCGCACGGACGCGTACGGCGGGGACCTCGTCGCCCGGACGAAGTTCGCGGCGGAGATCGTGGCCGCGGTCCGGGCATCGGTCTCGCCGACCTTCCCCGTCATCTTCCGGTACTCACAGTGGAAGCAGGCCGTGTACAAGGCGCGGCTGGCCGAGAGCCCGGAGGAACTGGAGGCCCTGCTGACCCCGCTCGCCGCGGCCGGCGTGGACGCCTTCCACGCCTCCACGCGCCGCTACTGGCTCCCCGAGTTCGACGGCTCGGACCTCAACCTGGCCGGCTGGACGAAGAAGCTCACCGGCAAGCCCACCGTCACCGTCGGCTCCGTCGGCCTCAACGGCGACTTCATGAAGGCATTCCAGGGCGAGGGCGCCGAGGTCAAGAGCCTCGACGATCTGCTGGACAGGCTGGAGGGCGAGGAGTTCGACCTGGTGGCGGTCGGGCGGGCACTGCTTCAGGATCCGGAGTGGGCGGCGAAGGTGCTGGACGGGCGGTTCGGGGAGCTGGGGGCGTACGAGCCGACGGCGCTGGGCTCGCTCAGCTGATGTGACGGCCGCTGACGGCCGCTGACCGTCGCTGTACGCCGAGGGCGGCACCCCTTTTCGGCAGGGGTGCCGCCCTCGGCGTACGCAGGCCGGAAGGCCGTCCGGGCGCGGGCGCCGCTGTTGCCGGACGGAGACATTCGGGACGTATCCGTGGCGTGGCGGAGTACAACGGGCGGGGGTGGCCGGGGGTCTTATCCGGTGTGAGGTGCCCGTGATGCGCAGTGCACGGGCCGACCGCCTCACTCGACCGACAGCACGCTGTGAACGACCGACATGGGGGAAACATGAACGTCCGTACTCGTGGTAACCGACTCGCCCTGGCCACCGTGACCGCTCTGACCGCCCTGGCCGCTGTCGCCGTGGCCGCCGTCCCGGCTGCCGCTGCCACCACCGCCGCCGACTCCGACACGCCCCGGTTCCTGGAGCCGGGCGAGCTGCCGCCGCACCCGACCTCTCCTTGGTACGCCGGGCCGGTCACCGCCGGGCAGCCCGAGGCGCTGCCGATCTGTGTGGGCGACGCGCTGCCGTCCATCGCCTCCCACCGCAGCTACTGGACCGAGTACGACACCAACGCCGTGCAGGTCACGGTGGTGGAGCGGGACGAGCAGCGGGCCAAGGAATTCGCGGCCTTCCTGCGCAAGAACCTCGCCGACTGCGCCAAGAAGCTGATGGCGCAGGACCCCGACATCACCGCGACGCAGAAGTACTACGGCAAGCTCAACGTCGAGGAGGGCGCCCACGTCTACGGCGTCCACACCGCTTCCTCCTGGGGCTCCTCCGACATCGGTCTGCTCTCGGTCGGACGGGACGGCAGGACCGTGACGGTCGTCGACTGGGGACAGATGGGCAACTTCCAGCACGCTCAGGTCGCCGACTTCAAGACCACCACGGTTACGGCGGTCGACAAGCTGTACTGAGCGCTGTACTGACCGACGCGGCGGGTCTGGCGGCAGGGTCTGAAGGGTGTGGTCCCGGCCGAGGCCGGGGGCGCACCCTTCGGGCTCGTGGGCTGTCAGTCCGCGTAGTCCTTGAGCTTCTCGGTGTCCAGGGTGATGTTCACGGGGGCGGGGAGCTCGACGACGGCTCCGTACGGGTATGAAGGGCTCTGCTGGTACGTCCCGTTCTTCAGGTCGTTGTGCACGACGACGGTGTCGTTGTCCCGGTCGATGAGGAGATAAATGGGGATGCCTGCTTCCGCGTGGCCGCGGACTTTGTCGATGCGGTCGCGCCGGTCGGTGTCGCGGTCGTGGGAGGTGACTTCGACGACCATGAGGACGCCCTTGGGATCGGCCGCCGTGGAGGTCAGGGGCACGGAAGGCGGGGGTGGTGCGGCCTCGCCCCGGCACGGGCCGCACACGCCGCCCGGCAGGGCCTCCGGACGCCCCGGCGTGCCGCACTTCGCGCACTCCAGTACGCGGAGGGGTGGGCGGGGAGCGGGCTCCCGTTCTGGCGGGAGCTTGCTGGTCAGGCGGCGGCGGACGAGGGCGGCCGGGCTGTGGACCGGGGTTGGGAGGCCTGCGGTCAGGGTGCACGCCGCAGGCGGCGGGCCGGTGGCGGACGTGGGCTGCGGACCTGGACACGTCACCGCCCACCTGCGTGAGTTGGGCGTGGATGCTTTCGGTGTCGACCTTTCACCCGTGATGATCGACGTGGCTCGGCGTGACCACCCCGGCGCGCGGTTCGAGGTGGGCTCGATGACGGACCTCGACCTCGCCGACGCTTCGGTCGTCGGCCTGCTCGCCTTTTGGTCGTTGATCCACATTCCCGACGACTCCGTCCCCACGGTCTTCGGCCACTTCCACCGGGTGTTGCGTCCCGGCGGACCATTGCTGCTCGGCTTTCACGTCGGCGACGAGCCGACGCTGAAGACGCAGGGCTACGGCGGTCACCCGATGAACGTCCACGTCCACCGCCGCCGCCCCGACCAGGTGGCGGCCTGGCTACGCGATGCCGGGTTCACGGTCAAGGCCCACATGCTGCTCGACCTCGACGAGAGCGTCCCGGGTGCGGTCCTTTTCGCGCGCCGTCAGCCCTGGCCCAGAAAGGTGATTGGAAGCTTCAGGACAACTCTCGCAGCCCGTGACCAGGCCTGATCGAAGTGACGCGTGTCCCAAACCTTCCGCTCCCGGGCGGAGGGCGGCGTGTGCGCCGGCCGGGATTCGTTCGGAATGGCGAGGTTCGGCGTTCGAGGGTCAGATTTTGATGACGCGGGTTCCCGGGCCGCACAGTATGAGGAGATCTTCGGGGTCCGACGTCAGGACAGTCGCTGGGGCGGGGGAAGCGAGTGCGGTGGCGGCCACGATCGCGTCGAGGGCGTACTTGTGGCCGTGCAGTCCCGCTGCGGCGAGGAGCTTGCTCGCTTGGCGGGCGATGGCTTCGGTGGGCGGGATGATGTTCACGCGGGAGACAGCGTGATCGAACCGGGCCTGGTTGGTTTTCGGGTCGCGGGCTTCGACGAGGGTGACGGAGCTGGTGACGACCCGGATGTCCTCGGCCTCGGCCGCGGCCAGCCACTCGGTGAGTTCGGGTGTTCGTCGGACGAGTTTGGACAGCCCCTCGCAGTCCAGGACGAGGGTGCCGCTCACGCGGCGTCCGCGGAGTTGGCCGTTTCGCCGCGCAGGATCGCTCGCTTGGCTTCGACCGCTGCCTGGTCGA
Organism: Streptomyces sp. 2A115; assembly: GCF_052245575.1. Lineage (NCBI taxonomy): Bacteria > Bacillati > Actinomycetota > Actinomycetes > Kitasatosporales > Streptomycetaceae > Streptomyces > Streptomyces sp. 2A115. The sequence continues at coordinate 149,223 of NZ_JBQQCG010000020.1, forward strand.
CCGGGCCGTGTTCGGCTTCCGCGTCTTCGATGAGTTCGCGCAGCCGGTCGCGTTCCAGCTGACGCTGGATGAGGGTTTCGACGTAGGCGGACATGCCGCGCTTGCCGGTACGTGCTTTGAGGGCCGCGATGGTGCCTTCGTGGAGCGAGACGGAGACCGGGCGGACGGGGCCTTCGCCGGGCGCGGGGGAAGTGGCCATGACGCCCACTTTAACAAAAAGTTTGTTATTTGCGGGCCCGGGTGATTCTGTGCGTACGAGCTCGTGACCCGCGCGGTGTGGGAGAGGACTGGTCCGCCCGCTGGCCCGCGGGTCACGAGTTCGTAGCTAAAGGTTCCCCATCGGCTCGATGTCGATCTTCACCGGTGTGCCCCAGATCCGTAGCACCTCGTAGTCCGTGAACTCGTGGACCAGGCGGTAGGCCATGCTCGGGCGGGGGCTTCGGCGCTGCGCGGCGAGGTACAGCTCCGCTTCCTGCTTGTCGCGGCGGGGCGTGCCGCAGAGCTGCCAGGCCTGGCCGGTCCACATCTCGGGGAGCCAGCGCTGCTGGGGCTGGGGCCGGTCGCCCCGTACGCCATAACGGGTCTTCGTGCGCTCGACGGCCTCGGTCGGGGCCATCGGGCGGCCCTGCGGGAACGAGTCGTTGACCTTGGAGCGGCGGGCGATGCGGCGACGGGTCTCGCAGAGCAGGCACAGGTCGGGGGCGTCCTCGTCGACCGGGCCAGTGGGGTGCTCGGCGCAGCGCGTGGTGGGCGCCGCCTTGGTGACGGTCTCCTCCAGCAGATCCAGGGCCCGCTTCAGATCGGCCTTGACCTCGTGCAGCTTCGCGTCGGGCGTGTCGCCGTTCAACGCGTCGCCGTGCTCGCCGAGCACCCGCAGGGCGCGGCCCAGGGCGGTCAATTGCGCGTGGTTCACGGTGCTCGTACCCCTTCCTGTTGGCCTACCCAGACTCGCATGCCGCACTGACATCCACGCTTCGGCCAACGGGCGGGCCGCCGTCCCTCCGGCCAACGGGCGGGCCGCTGTCCCCCCGGCCAACGGACCGGCGGTGCCGGGGCAGCGCGCATGCCGTGTCCGGTCAGTGGAGTGCCGCCGCCAGCGCCGCGCGCAGATGGCCGCCGCTCTCCTCCAGCAGGCGGGCGGCCGTCGGGCCGTCCACGTCGCCCAGGATCGTGAGGATCGCGTTCTTCACCTCGCCGTCGGTCGCGGCGAGCGCCGTCTCGACCTCGTCGTCGGAGGCGTCGGTGGCGAGGGAGACGATGCGGCGGGAGCGGGCCCGCAGCTTCTCGTTCGAGGCGCGTACGTCGACCATCAGGTTCCCGTACGTCTTGCCCAGGCGGATCATCGTGATCGTCGACAGCATGTTGAGGACGAGCTTCTGGGCCGTACCGGCCTTCAGGCGCGTCGAGCCCGTCAGCAGCTCCGGGCCGACGACGACCTCGATGCCGTGGTCGGCCGCCGCGGCGAGGGCGCTGTCCGCGTTGCAGGACAGGCCGATGGTGAGGGCGCCGAGCGCGCGGGCGTGCTCGACCGCGCCGATCGCGTACGGGGTGCGGCCGGACGCGGAGATCCCGACGACCACGTCGTCCGGGCTCAGGTCCAGGGCGGACAGGTCCTCGGTGGCCAGCTCGCTGGAGTCCTCCGCGCCCTCGATCGACGTGGTCATGGCGGTCGGTCCGCCCGCGACCAGGCCGACCACCTCGGACGGGTCGGTGTTGAAGGTGGGCGGGCACTCGGACGCGTCCAGCACACCGAGGCGGCCGGCGGTGCCGGCACCCGCGTAGATCAGGCGGCCGCCGCGCGCCATCCGCTCCGCGGTCGCGTCGATCGCGGCGGCGATCTGCGGGAGCCGCGCCGCGACGGCGGCCGGTACGGTCGCGTCCTCACCGTTCATGATCTTCGCGATGTCGAGCGTGGGCAGCTGGTCGATGTCGGAGAGATCGGGACGGAACGCCTCGGTGGTCAGGGTCTCCAACTCGGCCCGCAGGTCGCTGTAGTCGGGATAGGGAGAGGGGGCGGGGGCGGATGGTGAGGAGGGGGAGTGGGCTGAGGCGTCGGTGGCGTCGGCGCTGGAGGTCATGTGCGGTGGCTCTTTCTGGTGCTGGAAATTTCCTGTGCTGGATACTCCGGTGCGGGTGAGCACGCCCCGCCTTTTTGGGGCGCG
>NZ_JBQQCG010000200.1:0-2220 GCF_052245575.1 Streptomyces sp. 2A115
CATCGTCATCAATCTCCCGGACCCGCACACGTTCAGCCACTCCGTCATTCTGGCTGTCCGATGCCGCCCGGCGCAGCAACCCAGCGATGCGTCATGACAGGGCGAACGTTGCCTGATGCGGCACTAGGTGTGGATGTCCGGCCGCTCCAAGTGGGGTGTGTCTGTGGGCGGTTGTGGCAGTGAGGATTCTCCCCGGGATGGCGTTACCGGAGTCTGGGGTGGCCTGGGTGGCCGGGCTGTAGAAGCCACTGACCTGGGTAATGTCGGCTTGTAGGGAAAATGGTCGCACTTTAGCCCGCGCGCGGTCTGGATCTTTGTCGAGAGTCGCTCGCGGCCCGGGTGGCGCTGACCTGCGATGATGTGGCTGAATCCGTCGCTGACCTGGACTGATCCATTTTGCTGGATCTTTCAGATTGCTGCGCGGCTACGCAGTCGATTCTCCCTATGCTCTCCCCGGCGCCGCCCGGTTCCCCGCCCCTGCCGCGCCGGCCTGCGACGAGTTGCTCAAGTGGGTGGAGTTCTCGACCGTGCGCGGATCGCGGCCGGCCAGGCCGTACACAAGCGAGTCGTTCACTGCGTCGGCGACGGTGTAGTTCGTCGGGGCGATGGCGAGACGAGACACCCCATCAAGACCATTGGACCCGAGCCGCCCAGCGAAGTCGGGATCGGTCCAAGGACCGAGGGCCGCGCACGCGCGGCGGCGCCGGCCGGTCGCCGCCGCGCCGACCTATGAAGCCAAAGGCCCCCACAGGAACCATGAGCTCCGACAGGGTTGGTTCGACGCCACTCATTCAGGCCTGCTCAGCCGTCAACCGTCGTTGGCCTGCACCCAGATGATCTCCTGTCGGTAACAGGCGCCCTACTCACATGATCATCTTGCTAAGATTCGAATGTCAGTTCGCCACGAAGATTCGAGGAATCAGTGAAGTTTACGCAACGAGCGGCCACACTGTTCGCCGCAACCACCCTGGCCGCCGGCGCGACCCTCACGGGCGGTGCCAGCCCCGCGAGCGCCGCAACGATCACGTTCAAGGGCACTGACTTTAGTGGCGACAACTATCAAATCGTTGTTCTCAGGGACGGCGAGAACATCGGCTACGTCTACTGGAACTCCGACCCGGAGCCGGGCCTGGGCTGGCCCGGTGACGCGATGAGGGTGTCTGACACCGATGCAGACGGCTACGGCATCGAGGCCCATCTCAGCTTTGGTCGCATTGCAACCACGCGCGGTCACGCCGCCCCGTACACCAGCCCGTGGGCGACCGGTGACCTTACGGAAGGTCTCATCGCCGGCATGAAGGTATGCCTCGTGAAGGGCACCTACTCCAACTGTTCTGGCTGGCACAACGTGAAGGCGTGATGGCGCACTGGGCGAGCATGTCGATGACCCCGGAGTCGGTGACGCCGGGGTCTCATGGGGCGCGCTACTACTAGCTGATGGTCGGCCGTTGGCAGTCGCGGTCTCCCGGATCCCTCCCCGAAGGAGCGGAGTTCGCGTGCTCTGTCGGCGAGCGCGACGGTTTGCGCTCTGCGGCGTCTCCCGCCACTGCCCGCCGGTCCTGAACCGCCAGATCACGCCCTCGAACTGCTGCCGCAGCCGCTCGGGGTAGGGGCCGTACTCGCCGATCGGCAGGTGCGGCTCGATGAACTCCCGTTCCCCGTCGGTCAGTTGCACTCGCGTCACGCAAGAAGATCTACCGGTTCAGGCCCCGCCACGAGGGCGAATCCCGCAGATTGATCACGACCCGATATGCGCCCTAATCCCACAAGCACCGGCGCCACGGGGTGAACGTGCAGGTGGTGACCGATTCGTCGAGCCGCCGCCCCGTGGCAGGGCCCGGCCGGGATGCGCGGCTACGACTCGTACGCCCACCGCCCCCAACGTCAAGACCTGCGAATCTGTTACAGCTTCGGCCGCCGATTGCTTGCTCGGCGGCCAAAGCCGGATCGTTCAGTAGGTGATGATGAGGCGCACGGAAGGCTTGTTGATGAGGTGAGCTGAACCGGATTTTGTAGCGGCCCTGAAGCCAGGCATGATCGCCTCGGCAGATGGGAGAACACAGGTCCGATGCCTGCACCACGGAAGTACCCCGAGACCACGGAGTTTGAGCGGATCCGCGGTTGTCAAGGGGATCCAGGGTTTTCGGGGAAGCCCAGGTCATGGCAACGGGGCTCCTGATAGAGCGAAGAAGCCGACCAAGGTCTTCCCGCTCGAAGGAG
>NZ_JBQQCG010000201.1:0-2191 GCF_052245575.1 Streptomyces sp. 2A115
CTCCTCCGCCTCGTCCGTGTTCATGGGTGCGGGAAGTGCCGGCTATGCGGCGGCGAATGCCTTCCTGGACGGGTTGATGGCCAACCGTCGGGCGGCGGGCCTGCCCGGGCTGTCACTGGCCTGGGGCCCGTGGGAGGAGACCACCGGCATGGCTGACAACATCGACGACCTCACCAGGACCCGGATGAGTCGGCGTGAGGGGCGTGGGGGAGTCCTGGCTCTCAAGTCCGTTGCGGGCATGGAGCTGTTCGATGCCGCTGTGAGGTCCGGGCAGTCGCTGCTGGTGCCGGTCAAGTTGGACCTTCGGGGGGTACGAGCCGACGCGGCGGCCGGTGCCGGTGTTCCGCACCTGCTGCGCGGCCTCGTACCGGTCGGCAGGCAGCAGGCGCGGACGCTGGGCGCCGGCGACGAGCATCGGCAGCTGTCCGACCGGTTGGCCGGGCTCCCCGCGGCACGGCAGGAGGCTCTGCTTCTCGACCTGGTGCGAGCCCAGGCCGCGGCCGTGCTCGGGCATGCCGGGCCGGAGGGCGTTCGAGCGGAGATGGCGTTCAACGAGGCCGGATTCGACTCGCTCACGTCTGTCGAACTGCGCAACCGACTGCGTGAGGCGACCGGCCTGAAGCTGCCCGCCACGCTGATCTTCGACTACCCCACCCCGCTGGCCCTCTCGGCCTATCTCCTCGGCGAGCTCGCTGTGGACGAGGTGTCCGCCGCGGATCCGGTGCTGGCCGGCCTCGCCGGTCTGGAGGCGGCCATCGAGTCGGCGGCGGCCGATGAACAGGCCGGCGAGCGGATCACCGTACGTCTGCGGGAACTGCTGAAGGCAGCCGAGGCGGCGGGCGGTCGCGACGCGGTCCCTGGATCCACGGACACCCCCGACCAGGATCTCGAAACCGCCAGCGACGAGGAATTGTTTGCGCTCTTCGACCGGCTGGACTGACCCGGACCAGTGCGGGTGGGCCCGGGTGGGCCCGCCCGCACTGCCCGCACAGACGGTGGTGCGGGGAAACCGACCGAAGGCAATCGCACACACGGACTTCCTGGGAGCTGAATTCAGTGGCTGACGAGGTACAACTCCGCGACTACCTCAAGAGGGCCATCGCCGACGCCCGCGACGCCCGTAAGCGGCTGCGCGCGGTCCAGGACCAGGCACGGGAGCAGATCGCCATCGTGTCGATGGCGTGCCGATACCCGGGTGATGTGGCCTCACCCGGAGACCTCTGGAGGCTGGTGGCCGACGGGGTCGACGCCGTCTCCGACTTCCCGGACGACCGGGGCTGGGATCTGGAGGGCCTGTTCGACCCGGATCCTGACCACCCGGGCACCTCGTACACCAGTCAGGGTGGCTTCCTGCGCGGGGCCGGGCTCTTCGATGCGGGGTTCTTCGGTATCTCGCCGCGTGAGGCGCTGGCGATGGACCCGCAGCAGCGACTGTTGCTGGAGACCTCCTGGGAGGCGTTGGAGGACGCCGGTATCGACCCGGTCTCGATGAAGGGCACTGACGTCGGGGTGTTCTCCGGGCTGTCCGGTCAGGGCTACGGGGCCGGTGGGGGTGTGGTTACGCCGGAGGTGGAGGGTTTCGCGGGTACGGGTGCTTCGTCGAGTGTGGCGTCGGGCCGGGTGTCGTACGTGTTCGGTTTCGAGGGTCCGGCGGTCACGTTGGATACGGCGTGTTCGTCGTCGTTGGTGGCGATGCATCTGGCCGCGCAGGCGCTGCGGCAGGGTGAGTGCTCGATGGCGTTGGCCGGCGGGGCGATGGTGATGTCGACGCCCGGCTCCTTTGTGGCCTTCTCCCGGCAGCGGGGCCTGGCCTCTGACGGGCGCTGCAAGGCGTTTTCCTCGGGTGCGGACGGGATGGGTCTGGCCGAGGGCGTGGGTGTGGTGCTGCTGGAGCGGTTGTCGGTGGCTCGGGAGCGCGGGCACCAGGTGCTGGCCGTGATACGTGGCAGTGCGGTGAACCAGGACGGCGCCTCGAACGGGTTGACGGCGCCGAACGGTCCCTCACAACAGCGGGTGATCCACAGGGCGTTGGCGAATGCGGAGCTCTCGCCGTCCGATGTGGACGTGGTGGAGGGGCACGGGACCGGGACGGCTCTGGGTGATCCGATCGAGGCGCAGGCGTTGCTGGCCACGTACGGTCAGGGCCGGGACCCGGAACAGCCGCTGTGGCTGGGGTCGTTGAAGTCCAACA